>JALWGP010000316.1 GCA_027038775.1 Sedimenticola sp.
GTGCTCCGGCGCGTGGGCTTCGTGCCCCAGATCTCACCGCCGCTCAAGATGCCGGTGGGCCAGCTCATCCGCTTCGCCGCGGGGGTGTGCGACAGCGATCCCGGCCGCATGTTCGAGGTGGCCGGGCGGCTGGGGCTGGATGCACAGAAGATCCGGCACCAGCCGTTCAACAAGCTCTCCGGCGGCATGAAGCAGAAGCTGCTCATCTCCATCGCCCTGGGACGGGATTGCGAGCTGCTGGTGCTGGACGAGCCGGCCGCCAACCTGGACCCGGAGGCACGCCACACCTTTTTCGGCCTGCTGGCCGAGAAGAAGGACGAGGCGGCCATGATCATCTCCAGCCACCGGCTGGACGAGGTGGCGGCGCTGGTGAACCGGGTGGTGGAGATGGACCAGGGGCGTATCGTGCTCGACGACCACGTGGCCGATGATGTCTCCATGACCTCGGTATTGAACAGCCGCCTGGAGCTGGTGCGGCCCAGCTCCGCCTTTGCCGAGACGGTGCGCGAGTGGGGATTCCGTGAACTCGAGGGCGGCCTCGCCTGGGAGGGCCGGGTGGCCGGCCCCGACCGGCTGCGCTTCCTCGGCGTACTCTCGCGCTACGCGGCGCTGCTCAAGGGCATCCACCTGGAGGAGGCCGGTGAAGGGTTGTAGGCGCGGCGCCCCCGCCGTGAACCGCCCGATGCCTGGCATCGGCCTGTCTCCTTTTCTCTTCATGATGTTCCTGCTGGCCGCCTGTTCCGGTGAACCCGATACCGGCCCCGGCAAGGTGCGCTGGGACCGCGACCAGTGCGAGCGTTGCGCCATGGCGGTGAGCGATCCCATGTACTCCGCCCAGGTGCGGGTCCACGTGAAGGACGGCAGGAGCCGCCTCTACAAGTTCGACGACATCGGTTGCGCCGTGATCTGGCTGGACCAGCAGCCCTTCGTGAACGACCCGCGGACCGAGATCTGGGTGAACGACTACCGCACCGGCGAGTGGATCGACGCGCGCAAGGCCTGGTATGTGCCGGGCAAGGTGACACCCATGGGCTATGGCCTCGGCGCCACCACCGAGAAGGAGCCGGGAGCCCTGGATTTCGAGGCGGCCAAGCGGCACATCTACGAGGTGGAGGAGACCTTCCACGTCCACCGGGGAGACGAACACACCCATCCAGCAGCGGAGACGGAAGAAAAATGAGACACCTCAGGCTCACTGCCATCGCCGACATCAGCGAATCCCTGCGCTCGCGCTGGTTCTTCATCTACACCCTGGTCTTCGGCGGGGTGGTGGTGGCGCTCTTCATCTCCGGCCTCACCGAGTCGCGCATCATGGGCTTCACCGGCCTCTCGCGGCTGCTGGTAACCTACCTGCAGATCACCATGGCCATCCTGCCGCTCTTCGTGCTCATCACCACGGTGCGCTCGGTGGCGGGCGACCGCGAGGCGGGCATCTTCGAGTACATGCTTTCCCTGCCGGTGAGCCTCTCCAGCTGGTTCTGGGGAAAGCTGTTCGGGCGCTTTTTCGTGGTCTTCCTGCCGGTGGTGCTGGCCATGTTCGGCGCCGTGGCCTGGGGCATGGTCAAGGGGGTGGAGATCCCCTGGTCGCAGGTCACCCTCTACACCCTGTTCCTGATCTCCCTGGCCTGGTGCTTTCTCGGCATCGGCATGTTCGTCTCCACCGTGGCGCGCTCCTCGGACGTGGCCACGGGGGCGGCCTTCATCGTCTGGCTCTTCCTGCTGCTGTTCCTCGACCTGATCCTGCTGGGTGCCCTGATCCGCGAGGGGTTGCCGCCGGCCACCATCATCGGCATCGCCCTGGCCAATCCCCTGCAGGTGTTCCGTACCGGCGCCATGCTGCTCTTCGATCCCCAGCTGGTGATGCTGGGACCCTCGGCCTATGTCATCCTCGACAACTTCGGCGAGAAGGGGTACCTGGCCTGGACCATCCTCTACCCGCTGCTGCTGGGCACCCTCTTCGCCTGGCTGGGGTACCGGATCTTCCGCAAGGGTGACCTGCCCTGATGGCCGGGAGCATGGGCAAGAGGCTGTTGCCCCTGGCGGTGCTGGCGCTGGGTGCCGTCCTGGGCGGTGCCTGGTGGTACTTCCAGGACTACTTCCAGCCGCCCGAGGCCGAGGTGCTGCCGCTGGACGGCTGCGATCTGCAGCAGCAGGCCTGCCGTCGCACCCTGCCCGGAGGCGGTGAGCTGGAGTTCAGCATCACGCCCCGGCCCATCCCGCTGGTCTCCCCCCTGAAGCTACAGGTGCGGGTGAACGGGTTGGAGGTGCGCCGCGTGGAGGTGGACTTCTCCGGCGTGAGCATGAACATGGGGTACAACCGGCCCAAGCTGCAGAAAGTGGGAGAGGGGGCCTTCGAGGGCGAGGGGTTCCTTCCCGTCTGCATCCGCCAGCGCATGGACTGGGAGGCGAGGGTGCTGCTCTACCTGCCGGGCCGGGTGCTTGCCGTCCCCTACCGGTTCGATACCATCAGGAACTGAGATGCCCCGCCTGGAAGCCAAGCCGCTGCCGCCCACCCCTGTCTGGCTGGGCAGGCTCGGGCTGGAGCTGAAGCGCCTGGCCGTGCCGCTGCTGGGTACCCACCATCGCGGCCTGCTCTCCTTCACTTTCGACGTGCCACTGGAGCCCTTGCGGCCGCCCGCCGCCTCACCGGAGCAGTGGCTCTTCTGGCACCGCCCGGAAGCGGACCACCGCCTTCTCGGGGCAGGAAAGGCGGTACGGCTGTCGGAGAGGGGCGAGGGGCGCTTCCAGCGGCTGGGCAGGCGTGTGAGGCTGCTGCAGGAGCACTGGACCCACATCAACCAGGGGCGGGCGAACCCCGTGGCCCGCGCCTTCCTCGGCTTCGCCTTCGACCCCGGGGAGGAGCCCGAAGGGCCCTGGCGCGGCTTTCCCAACCTGGCCTGGGTGGTGCCGAGCCTGCTGCTGGAGTGGCGCAAGGGGCACTGCACCCTCACCTTCAGCCACGACTGCGCGCAGGAAGCGCCTCCCGAGCAGGTGGTTTCGCACTGGATCACGCAGCTTCGGCAGCTGCTGGGGGCGGACGAGGACCGCGGACCCGAACGGCCGCTGCAGCTGCAGGCCCGGCAGGAGGTGCCGGACGCAGCGCGTTGGATCGGTTCGGTGGAGGCGGCGGTGGCCGCCATCCGGCGGCGGGAACGCCTGCGCAAGGTGGTGCTCTCGCGCACCCTGGAACTCCGCTTCCAGGCACCGCCGGACTCCGGCGCCCTGTTCGAGCGGCTGGCGGAGGACTTTCCCGGCTGCGTCACCCTGGGCGCCCGTTTCGGCGGGAGCACCCTGGTGGCGGCCACGCCGGAGCGGCTGCTGGCGCTCGAAGGGGGTGAGGTGTGCAGCGATGCCATCGCCGGCACCGTGCCCGGCAGCGCCACCATCGCCGACGAGGGAATGCGGCGGCACGAGCACCAGCCCGTGGTGGAGGCGATCCGCGCCGCCCTCGCCGACTGGTGCGAGGAGGTGGAGGCGGAGGCGCGGCCCCGCTCCCTGCAGTTGCACGAGCTCTCCCACCTCGCCACGCCGGTGCGGGCCCGGCTGCGGGAGGGGGCCGATCTCTTCTCTCTCCTCGCCGCCCTCCATCCCACCCCGGCGGTAGGCGGCGTGCCCCTGGATGAGGCCATGGCCTGGATCCGGACCCACGAAGGGCACCGGAGAGGCTGGTACACCGGTGCCTTCGGATGGATGGGGGACGCGGAGCGGGCCGAGCTTTCGGTGGTGCTGCGCTGCGGGCTGCTGGAGGCGTCGCGCCTCACCCTGTTCGCCGGGGCCGGCATCACCGAGGTCTCCGTTCCCGCCACCGAATTTGAGGAGACCGGGCTCAAGTTCCAGGTGCTTCTGGACCGCCTGCTGCGATGAAGGACCTGGGCCGGGTCAACCTGGAGTGGGCCCTCTCGCTGCTGGAAGGGCTGGCCGGAGCCGGCCTGGAACAGGTGGTGATCTCGCCCGGCTCGCGCAGCACCCCCCTGGTGCTGGCAGCCATCCTGCACCCGCGGCTGAAGCACACCGTGATCCTGGACGAGCGTTGCGCCGCCTTCACCGCGCTGGGCATGGCGCGGGCCTCTGGCCGGCCCGTGGCCCTGGTGGCCACCTCCGGCAGTGCACCCGGCAACTGGCTGCCCGCGGTGATGGAGGCGGACGAGAGCGGCGTGCCGCTGGTCCTGCTCAGCGCCGACCGTCCCTGGGAGCTGCAGCGGTGCGGGGCCAACCAGACCACCGACCAGGTGGGGCTCTTCGGCCGCCACGTCCGGGCCTTTCACCAGGTTTCCGAGGCAGCGGAGGAGGAAGACCCGCGGCGGCGGCTGCGCGCCCTGGGCCGCCAGCTGGTGCGGGAGTGCCAGTGGCCCCGGCCGGGGCCGGTGCATCTGAACCTCCCCTTCCGTGAGCCCCTGGTGCCTGCCGGGGAGCTGCCGCGGCCCGAGGCGGGCGAGGTGCGTCCCCCGGTGTTTCCCTCACTGAGCCCCCCGCAGGCGTTGCTCTCCAGGCTGCTGGAGACCTTTTCCGCCGGGCCCGGCCTGATCTTCTGTGGTGAGGCGGGCGCTTCCCTGGAGGCCGTTCCTGCGCTGGCCGAGGCCCTGGGTGTGCCCCTGTTGGCCGATCCCCTCTCGGGGCTTCGCTTCACCGGAAGAGACTGCCCCAACCGGGTCACTGCCTATCCCCGCTTCCTCGCCTCGCCGGAAAAGGTGGAGGAACTCCGCCCCCACTGGATCCTCCAGTTCGGCAGTCTGCCCCTTTCCGCCGCTTTGCGCCAGGCGCTGGAGCGGTGGGGCGTGGCGCACCACTGGGTGGTGGATCCCCGCGGGCGCCGCATCGATCCCCTGGGGCTGGGCGTGGAGACACTGCCCGTGGAGGCGCAGGCGCTCGCCGACGAACTGTGTCGGATGCAACCCAACCGGGAGGAGCCCCAGTGGCTCTACCGCTGGCGTCACGCCGAGGAGGAGATCGGGGAGTTGCCGCCCGAGGGGCGGCTGGTGCGGCAGGTGATGGAGGCGCTGCCCGACGGCAGCCTGCTCTTCAGTGGAAACTCCCTGGCCGTGCGCTGGCTGGATGCCTGGTCGGAGCAAGGGACGCGCCGCATCGCCATCCACTGCAACCGGGGGCTGAGCGGCATCGACGGCAACCTCTCCACCTTCATCGGCATGGCACGGCTCTGGAACGGAACAGGCCGCCGGTTGGCCCTGGTGGGCGACCTCACCTTCCAGCACGACCTCGGCGCGCTGGCCAATATGGCCGGGCTGGACGCGGTGGTGGTGGTGCTGCAGAACGGCGGTGGCGGCATCTTCGACACCCTGCCCCAGCGCCACCTGCCGGAGTTCGAGTCCTGCTGGCGCACGCCCCAGGCCATCGACCTGGCCCACCTGCCCGGCCTCTTCGGGGTGGGCTTCCGGCGGGTGGCGGCCGCCGGGGAGTTGGGCCCGGCGCTGGATGCGGCCTTCGACCAGGGGGGCTTCCAGGTGGTGGAAGTGCTGCTGCCGGGGAAGCGGGTATAATTTTCCGCCAGTTCCACTGCCAGGAGTGCCCCTTCATGAGTTGGCAACCCGTGCCCGACCGGGCCTACCAGGACATCCTCTACCACCATCACGAAGAGGGCATCGCCCGCATCACCATCAATCGGCCCGAGGTGCGCAACGCCTTCCGTCCGCGCACGGTGATGGAGCTCATGGATGCCTTCCACCATGCCCACATGGCGCCGGAGATCGGCGTCGTCGTGCTCACCGGCGCCGGCGACAAGGCCTTCTGCTCCGGTGGCGACCAGAAGGTGCGGGGCGACGACGGCGGCTACAGGGACGAGCAGGGGGTGCACCACCTCAACGTCCTTGACCTGCAGATGCAGATCCGTCGCCTGCCCAAGCCGGTGGTGGCCATGGTGGCGGGCTACGCCATCGGCGGCGGCCACGTGCTGCACCTGGTGTGCGATCTCACCATCGCTGCCGAGAATGCCCGCTTCGGCCAGACCGGCCCCAGGGTGGGTTCCTTTGACGCCGGCCTGGGTGCGGGCATCCTGGCGCGCACCGTGGGCCTGAAGAAGGCCAAGGAGATCTGGTTCCTCTGCCGCCAGTATGATGCGCAGGAAGCGCTGGCCATGGGGCTGGTGAATGCCGTGGTGCCCCTGGAGCGGCTGGAGGAGGAGACGCTGGCCTGGTGCCGGCAGATGCTCCGGCACTCGCCCACCGCCCTGCGCCTGCTCAAGGCGGGCTTCAACGCCGACACCGACGGCCTGGCCGGCATCCAGGAGCTGGCCGGCAACGCCACCGCGCTCTTCTACATGACGGCGGAGGGGCAGGAGGGGCGCAACGCCTTCCTGGAGAAGCGCGAGCCCGACTTCGGCAGGTTCCCGCGCCGTCCCTGATGTCCCCCCTCTCCGCCTGGATCGCGGCCATCCGGCCGAAGACCCTGGGATTGTCGCTGAGTCCGGTGCTGGCGGGCAGCGCCCTGGCCTTCGCCGACACGGGGAGCTTCCGGCCGCTGCCCTTCCTGGCGGCGCTGGCCGCCGCCCTGCTCATCCAGGTGGGCACCAACCTGCACAACGACGTGGCCGACTTCCGCCGCGGCACCGACGGCCGGGACCGCGTGGGGCCACCGCGGGCCACCGCCCGGGGCTGGCTGGCGCCGGCCGCGGTGGAGCGGGGCGCCTGGCTCGCCTTCTTGCTCGCCTTTCTCGCGGGGATCTACCTGGCGTGGGTGGGCGGCTGGCCCATCGTGGTGCTGGGGTTGGCCTCCCTGGCTGCGGGCGCCGCCTACTCCGGCGGACCCCGGCCCCTCTCGTCGCTGCCGGTGGGAGAGCTTTTCGTGCTGCTCTTCTTCGGCCTGGCGGCGGTGGGCGGCAGCTACTACCTGCAGTCGGGCACCCTCCATGGCCGGGCGCTGCTGGCGGGTGTGGTGCTGGGGCTGCCGGCCGCGGCGGTGCTGGTGGTGAACAACTACCGCGACCGGGAGGGGGACGCGCGCTCGGGGCGGCGCACCCTGGCGGTGCTGTTGCCGCTGGCGGGTAGCCGGCTGGAGTATGCCCTGCTGATGCTGCTCCCCTTCGCCGGGTTGCCCCTGCTGCTGGAACCGCCCTGGCTGCTGCTGCCCCTGCTGCCCCTGCCCTTCGTCGTCGGTCTGGTGCGCGAGCTCTGGCGGTTGGCGCCAGGCCCCGCCCTCAACGCGGTGCTCGCGCGAACCGCGAGACTGCAGCTGCTGCTGGGCCTTCTCCTCGCCGCCGCCTTCTGGCTGTCGCGGGTGCTATGATGCCCTTCAACCCGTCTTCCGTTTCTGGTGGTTTGCCATGAGGGGATTTCTCAAGCAGGTGCTGGCCGGCCTGGTGGCGCTGTCGCTCTTCTTCTTCCTGGGGCTGCTCTTCCTGGGCATGATCCTGGGCACCCAGGAGATGGCGCCCCCCATCGAGAAGAAGACCCTCCTCACCCTCGATCTCCAGGTGCCCATTGCCGACCGGCCGCCTGTGGAGCGTTTTGCCGACCTCTTCGACGACGCACTGCAGGGCCGTGCGCACGGCACCTACACCCTGCGCGAGGTGGTCACCGCCATCGACGAGGCCGCCGGCGACGGGCGCATCAGCGGCCTCTTCATCAAGGGCAGCGTGGTGCGCGACGGCTACCGCTCGGGGTGGGCCGCCCTGCGCGAGGTGCGTGGCGCCATCGAGCGCTTCCGCGCCAGCGGCAAGCCAGTGGTCACCTGGCAGGAGAACCTGGACGAGGCCACCCTCTACGTGGTCTCGCCGGCGGACCGCATCGTGCTGCACCCCCTGGGACTGGTGGAGTTCAACGGCCTGGCGGCCGAGGTACTCTACTTCCACGACGCCTTCGAGAAGTACGGCATCGGCGTCCAGGCGGTACGCGCCGGCAGGTACAAGTCGGCGGTGGAGCCCTTCCTTGCCAGCCGCATGAGCGATGAGAACCGGGAG
This sequence comes from Sedimenticola sp., assembly GCA_027038775.1. GTDB lineage: Bacteria > Pseudomonadota > Gammaproteobacteria > Chromatiales > Chromatiaceae > Thiolapillus. Next base: position 7,910 of record JALWGP010000316.1, read on the forward strand.
CAGCTCACGGCCCTGCTCGACGACTTCTCCGCGGAGATGACCGGTGCCATCGCCGCCAGCCGTGGCATCGGCAAGCGGCGCCTGCAGGTCGTCTCCCGCGGGGAAGGGGTGCTGGCGGCGATGGCACCGGT
>JALWGP010000317.1 GCA_027038775.1 Sedimenticola sp.
GATCCTGGTGCTGCTGGTGATCCTGGTGCTGCTCGGCATCAAGGGGTTCTACATCGTGCAGCCCGCCGAGCGGGGCGTGGTGCAGCGCCTGGGGGCCTTCTACACGGTGACCACGCCGGGACCCCACCTGATGATTCCCTTCATCGACAAGGTGACGGTGATCAACGTGGACCAGGTGAACAAGTTCGGCCACCGGGCGCAGATGCTCACCCGCGACGAGAACATCGTGGACATCACCCTCACGGTGCAGTACCGCATCCAGGATGCGGCCAACTTCCTGTTCCGCGACGCCGACCCGGTGAAGACCATCTACAACGCGGTGGAGTCGGCGCTGCGCGAGGTGACCGGCAAGAGCGCGCTGGACGAGATCATCACCGAGAACCGCAGCGCCATCGCCGCCATGGTGAAGCAGAACACCCAGAAGCTGCTCGATTTCTACCAGACCGGGCTGGTGGTGACCAACGTCAACATCCAGGACGCCAAGCCGCCAGAAGAGGTGAAGGACGCCTTCGACGACGCCACCCGCGCCATGGCCGACAAGGAGCGGGTGCAGAACCAGGCCGAGGCCTACGCCAACGACATCGTGCCCCGCGCACGCGGCGCGGCGGCCCGCCAGATCGAGGACGCCAAGGCCTACACCGCCAAGGTGGTGTCCGAGGCCAAGGGGGAGTCCAGGCGCTTCCTGGCGCTCTACGAGGAGTACCGCAAGGCGCCCGAGGTGACCCGCCAGCGCCTCTACCTGGACACCATGCAGGAGGTGCTCACCGACACCGGCAAGGTGATCCTCGACGTGAAGGAGGGCAGCGGCAACATCACCTTCCTGCCGCTGGACCGCCTGCTGGGGCCCTCCACCGGCAAGCCCGTGCCCAAGGCGCTGCCGGGATATGAGAGCCTGCAGGCCGAATCGGCGGCGCAGAAGGTGGTGGAAGAGGCCGCCCGCAAGCTCGAGCGTACACGCAACGTCGACCGTGCCCGGAGGAACCGCTGATGAACTCGCCCAAGGCAATGCTGCTGGCCGGAGTCGCCGTCCTGGCGCTGCTGGTGGGGTCGGCCTCCCTCTTTGTGGTGCAGGAGTACGAGACCGCCCTGCTGCTGCGGCTGGGTAAGATCGTCGACTCCGACTTCAAGCCGGGGCTCCATTTCAAGCTGCCGGTGATCCAGACGGTGGAGAAGTTCGACAGCCGGTTGCAGACGCTGGACGCCAAGCCGGAGCACTTCCTCACCAGCGAGAAGAAGTTCGTGGTGGTGGACTCCTACATCAAGTGGCGCATCGACGACACCGCCCAGTATTACCGCTCCACCCGCGGCAACATGCTCACCACCTCGCGCCTGCTGGGTGAGCGTATCAACGCCGCCCTGCGCGACGAGTTCGGCAAGCGCACCATCAACGAGGTGATCTCCGGCGAGCGTACCGAGATCATGGAGCAGCTCACCCGTAAGGCGGACGAGAACGCCTCCGACCTGGGCGTGGAGATCGTGGACGTGCGCATCAAGCGCATCGACTTTCCGCCCGAGATCAGCAACCGGGTCTACGAGCGGATGCGTACCGAGCGCGAGCGGGTGGCCCGTGAGCTGCGCGCCCAGGGTGCCGAGGCGGCGGAGCGCATCCGCGCCGACGCCGACCGGCAGAAGACCGAGATCCTGGCCGAGGCCTACCGCAAGGCGGAGGAGATCCGCGGCCGGGGCGATGCCGAGGCAGCGGCCATCTACGCCGAGGCTTTCTCGAAGGATACCGAGTTCTACAGTTTCTGGCGCAGCCTCAACGCCTACCGCAAGGTGTTCAACGACGCCAAGAGCCTGATGGTGCTGGATCCGGACTCGGAGTTCTTCCGCTATTTCCGTAACCAGCAGGGTGAGCGGCAATAGACGGCCGGCTCGGCAAGGCAATGGCGGCCGGGGACGTCCCCGGCCTTTTCGGGTAAGGAAGGGGAGATGGCCTGGCAGGATCTGTTGGCGGCGCTGGCGCTGGTGCTGGTGTTGGAGGGAATTCTTCCCTTCCTCAATCCCCGCCGCTACCGCGACCTGCTCAAGATGCTGGACCGGATGGACGACGCCACCGTGCGTCGCATCGGGTTCATCAGCATGCTGATCGGCGTGGGACTGCTCTACCTGGTGAGATGAAGAAGCAACAGAGACACTGGCTGCTGCCCGACGGGGTGGACGAACTGCTGCCGGAACAGGCGGGCCGGCTGGAGCGCCTGCGCCGCCGGCTGCTCGACCTCTACGCCACCTGGGGCTACGAGCTGGTGATCACCCCCTTCATCGAGTACCTGGGGTCGCTGCTCACCGGCGCCGGGAAGGACCTGGAACACCAGACCTTCAAGCTCACCGACCCCCTCAGCGGCCGGCTGCTGGGCATCCGGGCCGACATCACGCCGCAGGCGGCGCGCATCGACGCCCACCAGCTGCGGCGAGAGGAGCCGGTGCGCCTGTGTTACATGGGCAGCGTGCTGCGCGCCTTCAGCGACGGCTTCTCCACCACGCGCAGCCCGCTGCAGATCGGGGTGGAGCTCTACGGCCATGCCGGGGTGGAGAGCGACCTGGAGGTGCTCTGCCTGATGATGGCCACCCTGGAAGAGGCC
>JALWGP010000318.1 GCA_027038775.1 Sedimenticola sp.
CCGCCGCCTCGCCGCGGGCCAGGCAGGCGCCGATGGGCACGCCGTTGCCCAGTGCCTTGGCCAGGGTCATGACGTCGGGGACGATACCGAAGTGCTGGAAGGCGAAGGGCCTGCCGGTGCGGCCCATGCCGGTCTGGATCTCGTCCAGCATCATCAGCCAGCCCTGCTCGTCGCACAGGGCGCGGATGCCGGGCAGGTAGTCGTCGGGCGGGATGTGGACGCCCCCTTCGCCCTGGACGGGCTCCACCAGCACGGCGACGATGTCCTTGAGGTTGCGGGCCGCCGTCTGCAGTGCCTCCAGGTCGCCGTAGGGGACGCGGGCGAAGCCGTGGACCAGGGGCTCGAAGCCGGCCTGCACCTTGCGGTTGCCGGTGGCGGTGAGGGTGGCCATGGTGCGTCCGTGGAAGCTGTTCTCCATGACCACGATCACCGGGTTGTCGATGTCCTTGCGGTGGCCCCACAGCCGCGCCAGCTTGATGGCCGCCTCGTTGGCCTCGGCGCCGGAATTGGCGAAGAAGACCCGGTCCATGCCCGAAAGTGCCGTGAGCCGCTCGCCCAGCCTCTGCTGGTTCTCGATGCCGTAGAGGTTGGAGGTGTGCACCAGCCGGCCGGCCTGCTCGCATACCGCCCGGGTCACCGCCGGGTGGGCGTGGCCCAGGGCGCAGACGGCGATGCCGGAGAGGGCATCCAGGTACTTGCGTCCCTCGGTGTCGAAGAGCCAGCTGCCCTCGCCATGGGTGAAGGTGACCGGCAGTCGGCTGTAGGTGTTCATCAGTACGTCTTTCATGGTCTCTCTCGAGCGCCGAAAAACAAAAAAGGCAGCCCCGTGTCCGGTGGCCACCCGCGCTTTTCCGCCTCGTGGCAAAAGCAAAGGCAGAACACTACCCAAGATTTCATGGGATTTCAAGAGACAGGGCGATCCGATTTCCGTGGGAGCGGCGCCCCCGCTGCGAACCCCCCATCCGTAGGAGCGGCGCCCCCGCCGCGAATTTTGGGTTCGGCCCGAGGGCGGGCCTCCCACAAAGGGGCCGCGAACCCCCCAACCGTGGGAGCGGCGCCCACGCCGCGAATTTTTTGGGTTCGGCCCGAGGGCGGGCCTCCTACAGGTCTGTTTGGAGTTCGGCCCGAGGGCGGGCCTCCTACGTTTCGGTGTATTCCGGGCGAAAAAAACCCTCTCGCACCGGGAAGGTGGAGAGGGTTGGGTTCGGGACGCCGCCGGTCAGTGGCGCTTTCTCTTCCGCATGCCTGCACCCGCCAGGCCAAAGAGGCCCAGGCTCACGAGTGCCAGGGAGCCGGGCTCGGGCACGGGCACGGGCACGGGCGGCGTGTCGATGTAGGCGAGGATCTCCAGTTCGCCCGTCTGGTTGCCGGTTTCCAGCGACCAGAGAAACGCGAAGTCGTGGTACGGCACATAGTCCCAGGCGAGAAATGCCCAGTCGAAGCTCACCGTGGTGCCGGCGGCGATGTTCACGTCGAACTCCAGCCAGGCGCCGTCGGTGGCATCATAGCCAGGGGGCAGCAGGGGATCGATCCAGTCGGTGCTTGCGCCCCTGGCGAACAGACGGGCCATATACGTGCCTTCTGTGGGGGTATAGGGCGTCCCGTTGTAGGCGCTGGCACCGGTGACCACGCTGCCACTGCCCTGCAGCGTCCAGCCGGTGAAATCGCCGGTTTCGAACCCGGGGTTGGCCAGGCCGAGGTTGACGAAGTTGTCGAGGAGCAGGTGGGAGTCCGCCATGGTATCTCCTTCGTTGGAGACTCCGATGCGGACGGTTCCCGAAAACGGATTGGCAAGCGTAACCTGGAAGGTCTGCCAGCCGGTGTCGCCGCGGCTGGGAACCACGATCTGGGCGGTGCTCTGGCCGGTGGCAAGGATCAGGGCCGCTCCGACAAGGAGTTGTTTCAAGGGTTTCATGATTGGGAACCTCTCTGACAAATTTACAATTTTGGTGTGGATGAAAATGCTTTGCCGGCTACAGAGCAAAATTCGTACCACTCAATTACGTTGTTGAATATATTGGGGTTCCAGAGCCTAACGCTGGGAAGCTTTCATGAAAGTGTAAAATTTTCTTTACAGGGGGCGTAGCCGTGGCGACCCGGTCCGGATGGCTGCCGGGCGGAATCCCGGTGGTGTGGCGCAGCCGGCGGGCAGCTGCTAGGATTTGGTCCCATTTGTCTGTAGGAGCGGCGCCCCCGCCGCGAACCTCCCGTCTGTAGGAGCGGCGCCCTCGCCGCGAACCTCCCATCCGTGGGAGCGGCGCCCTCGCCGCGAATGTTCAAAGTTCGGCCCGGGGGCGGGCCTCCCACAGAGGGGTGAAATTCGGCCCGGGGGCGGGCCTCCTACAGGAGCTGCTTTCCAACCCATGTCTTCACCCTCGGAACTGCTGCGCGCCTTTCTTCCCTCGCCCGATACCGTGGGGATCGGGGAGAAGGTGATATCGGGCCTGGCCGGCCTGGTGGGCATTGGCCTGATCATGGCGGTGAGCGCCCAGTTCCTCGCGCCGCGGGATCTACCCTGGGTGGTGGCCTCCATGGGGGCCTCGGCGGTGCTGCTCTTCGCCGTGCCCCACGGGCCGCTGT
>JALWGP010000319.1 GCA_027038775.1 Sedimenticola sp.
GGAAGAGCCCGTCCAGGGCCTTGTCGGTGACGTACTGGTCCAGGTCCAGGCTGCCGCCGCCGAGGAAACCGCCCAGCATGCTGCCGCCGGCCTGCTTCACGAGCTGCTTGTAGGCAGCGGTGGCGCCCACCTGGTCGGTGGTTCGGGCCACGATGGGGCGGATCGCCCGGGCCAGCTGCGGGCCGGCCTTCTCGCGCAGGTAGCGGGTGGCGGCGTCGTCACCGCCATCGAGGATGCGGCGGGCGTCGTCCAGGGTCATGCTGGCGATGGTCTGCTTGACGATCTCCAGGGTCTGGGGCATCGCTGCCTCTGCCGCCCGGTTCATGGTGGTCTCGAACTCGTCGACCCATTCACCCTGGCCGGCCATGCGCAGCCCCTGGGCAATGGGGTCCAGGCTGCCGGGGAGGGGGATGCGCACCTTCGGCTCGTCGAGGAAGCCACCGGGGCGACCCAGGTAGTCGATGGCGCGCGCGGCGCCAACCGCCAGTGCCTCCTTCAGGCCGGCACCAATCTCGCGCTCGGAAAGGGCATTCGTTCCGGCTTCGATGGCGCCGCGCTTCGGGGGGGAGCCGTCCAGGAAGGGGTCCACCCCCTGTTTCAGCAGCTCGCCCCATCCGGCGAGCGTGGTGGTTGCAAGGGCCAGCGCGGCCGCGAGGGTGGCGGCGAACGGGATCACTTTCATGGCGATTCCTCCTTGAAATATCCTCGGCGGGGTTACAGGTTGCGGATTCGCTCGGCCTGTTGGGCGAGCTTGTCCAGGGCGGAACGGGCCCCGTCGAGTTTCTCCCGCTCCTTGTTCACCACCGCCTCCGGCGCCTTGTCCACGAAGCCGGGATTGGCCAGTTTCTTCTCCGCGCGCTCCACCTCCTGCCGCAAGCGGGCAATCTCCTTCTCCAGCCGTTTGAGCTCTGCCTCCTTGTCGATGAGGCCGGCCAGGGGGATGAGCACCTCCATCTCTCCCACGAGGGCGGTGGCGGCCTCGGGGGGCGTTTCGCCGGGCCTCAGGATCTCCACCGACCCGGTGCGCGCCAGGAAGTCGAGATAGGGGCGGTTGGCGGCCAGCAGCCGTTCGTCCTCGGCGCTCACGTTGGCCAGCAGCACCGGCACCGGCTTGCCCGGCGAGATATTCATCTCGCCCTTGATGCGGCGGATGCCGAGAATGAAGTCCATCACCCAGCGCATCTCCCGCTCGGCCTCTTCGTTCACCAGGGAATCGTCCGGTTCAGGCCAGGGCTGAAGCATGATGGTGGATCCTTCGACGCCGGCGGGTTCCTTCACCTGCTGCCAGATCTCCTCGGTGATGAAGGGCATGAAGGGGTGGAGCAGCCGCAGCAGGGTCTCAAGGACGGTGACCAGGGTGTGGCGGGCGGTACGTTTCTGTTCCTCGTTGCTCGCCTCCGAGTTGAGCACCGGCTTGGTCAGCTCCAGGTACCAGTCGCAGTACTCGTTCCAGGTGAACTCGTAGAGGGCCTGGGCGGCGTGGTCGAAGCGGTAGCCCTCGATGGATTCGGCCACCTCCTTCGCCACCTGCTGCAGGCGTGAGAGAATCCAGCGGTCGGCGGCGCTGAGCGCGCCGGAGGCGGAGCAGTCTTTCCCCTCCACGTTCATCAGCACGTAGCGCGAGGCGTTCCACAGCTTGTTGCAGAAGTTGCGGTAGCCCTCGATACGGTTGAGCGAGAGCACGATGTCGCGCCCCGTGGTGGCCTGGGAGGCGAAAGTGAAGCGCAAGGCGTCGGTGCCGTAGGCGGGAATGCCGTTGGGGAACTGCTTGCGGGTCTGCTTCTCGATCTTCTTCGCGAGATGCGGCTGCATCATGCCGGAGGTGCGCTTGGCCACCAGGCGCTCCAGGTCGATGCCGTCGATGACGTCCAGGGGGTCGAGGACGTTGCCCTTGGACTTGGACATCTTCTGCCCCTCGGCGTCGCGCACCAGGCCGTGGACGTAGACCTCGTGGAAGGGCACCTCGTCCATGAATTTCAGCCCCATCATGATCATGCGCGCCACCCAGAAGAAGATGATGTCGAAGCCGGTGACCAGCACGTTGGTGGGATAGAAGGTCTTCAGCCGTCCGGTCTCCTCGGGCCAGCCCAGGGTGGAGAAAGGCCACAGGGCGGAGCTGAACCAGGTGTCGAGGACGTCCTCGTCCTGGCGCAGGGGATAGTCGTCGGCCAGCCCGTGCTGCTTCCGCACCTCTTCTTCGGAGCGGCCCACGTAGACGTTGCCCGCTTCGTCGTACCAGGCGGGGATGCGGTGGCCCCACCAGATCTGGCGGCTGATGCACCAGTCCTGGATGTTGCGCATCCAGTCGAAGTAGGTGTTCTTCCAGTTGTCGGGCACGAAGCGGATGCGGCCCGACTCCACCGCCTCGATGGCGGGTTTCGCCAGCGGCTCGATCTTCACGTACCACTGGTCGGTGAGGAAGGGCTCGATGACGGCACCGGAGCGGTCGCCGCGGGGCACCATGTGGCGGTGATCCTCGATCTTCTCCAGCAGGCCCTGCGCCTCCAGGTCGGCGACGATCGCCTTGCGCGCATGGTAGCGGTC
>JALWGP010000320.1 GCA_027038775.1 Sedimenticola sp.
AGGTGGACCTCTCCGAGCCCACCCTCGGCGTGGAGATCATGGCCCCGCCCGGCATGGAGGAGATGACCAGCCAGCTGCAGAGCCTGTTCCAGAACCTGGGCGGCGGCCGCACCCGCAAGCGCAAACTGCGCATCAAGGACGCCCTCAAGCTGATCCGCGAGGAGGAGGCGAGCAAGCGCATCAACCACGAGGACCTCAAGCTGCGCGCCCTGGAGATGGTGGAACAGCAGGGCATCGTCTTCATCGACGAGATCGACAAGGTGGCCGCCAGCCACGAGCGCCACGGCGCCGACGTCTCCCGCGAGGGAGTGCAGCGCGACCTGCTGCCGCTGGTGGAGGGGTGCACCGTCTCCACCAAGCACGGCATGGTGAAGACCGACCACATCCTCTTCATCGCCTCCGGCGCCTTCCACCTCTCCAAGCCCTCGGACCTGATCCCCGAGCTGCAGGGGCGGCTGCCCATCCGCGTGGAGCTGGACGCCCTCACGGTGGAGGATTTCATCCGCATCCTCACCGAGCCCGACGCCTCCCTCACCGAGCAGTACGTGGCCCTGATGGCCACCGAGGGGGTGCACCTGGAGTTCCACGACTCGGGCATCCGCCGCATCGCCGAGATCGCCTGGGAAGTGAACGAGCGCACCGAGAACATCGGCGCCCGCCGCCTGCACACGGTGATGGAGCGGCTGCTGGAGGAGGTCTCCTTCCTCTCCCGCGAGCTGGAAGGCCACATCGTGGTGGTGGACGAGACCTACGTGAACAACCACATCGGCAACCTCTCCGAGGACGAGGACCTGAGCCGCTTCATCCTCTAGGGAACCCGGACCGCAGCGCAAACCGGACGATTTCTGACCCAAATGACCGCCCCGTTTGCTGCATAATGGCGCCATCGCGAGTTCCATTCCGAGGAAGCAGAAAATGTCCCATCCCGTACCCACAGAGCTGAACCTGCACCGTCTTTCGAAGGTGCTGGAGATCACCTTCGACAACGGCGAATCCTTCAAGCTGCCCGCCGAGTACCTGCGTGCCTGGTCGCCCTCGGCCGAGGTGATGGGCCATGGTCCGGGCCAACGCAAGGTGCCCATCGGCATCGAGAAGGTGAACATCGACCAGATCGAGCCCGTGGGCAACTACGCCATCGCGCTGCACTTCGACGACGGCCACAACACCGGCATCTACTCCTGGGAAACCCTGTATAATCTGGGGAAGAACTACGACGAGCTGTGGCAGCGCTACCTCGAGGAGCTGAAGGAGGCGGGCTACACCCGCAAGGATCCTGAATCCTGACGGGGATCCAGGCCGTAGGAGGCCCGCCCCCGGGCCGAACCCCGAACACAGGTTCGCGACGGGGCGCCGCTCCTACCCTTAGGAGTCCCCTTCGACCCAGGGTTGAACCGGAATCCGCCCCAGATTTCCCGCGGACACGAGGCATCCATGAACGAATCCCGTGAAGAGACCCATTTCGGCTTCCGCAAGGTGCCCAGGGAGGAGAAGGCCACCCTGGTGAAGGGGGTCTTCGATTCGGTGGCCTCGCGCTACGACCTGATGAACGACCTCATGTCCTTCGGCATCCACCGCCTGTGGAAGCGTTTCGCGGTGGAACTGGCGGGGGTGCGCGCGGGGCAGCGGGTGCTGGACCTGGCCGCGGGCACCGGCGACCTGGCCGACCGCTTCGCCGGCCTGGTGGGCCCCGAGGGCCAGGTGGTGATGACCGACATCAACGAGAACATGCTGCGCGTGGGCCGCGACCGCATGCTGGACCGCGGCCACGCCGGCAACGTGCAGTACGCCCAGGTGAACGCCGAGCAGCTCCCCTTTCCCGACAACAGCTTCGACTGCATCACCATCGGCTTCGGCCTGCGCAACGTCACCGACAAGCAGAAGGCGCTGGAGGCCATGTACGCCGCCCTCAGGCCCGGTGGCCGCGCCCTGGTGCTGGAGTTCTCGAAGCCCCTGCACACCCCCCTGCAGAAGATCTACGACCTCTACTCCTTCACCCTGCTGCCGAAGATCGGCAAGGCGGTGGTGAACGACGAGGAGAGCTACCGCTACCTGGCCGAGTCCATCCGCGTGCACCCCGACCAGGAGACCCTGCGCGGGATGATGGAGCAGGCCGGCTTCGAGCGCTGCGACTACCACAACCTCACCGGCGGGGTGGTGGCCATCCATCGTGGTTTCAAGCTGTGACATGAGCATGTTCGTCCGGCCTGCTCTCTCCTGTCGAGCCGGTTCCCCTCTCCTTTCGGCGGGATCCCGGCGGCAGAGATGCCGCCGCGAAGCCTCCAGGGAGGAGTTCACGGCGGTCCCGCCGAACGGAGAGGGGAACCGGCCTTCTTCCGGCTATCGGGCCCCGGAGGGTTTCCATGTCCACCCGTGACCTGGCACTGGCCTCCCTGGAGAAGGCGATCAACGCCCTGCTGGCGCTGGATCCCGTGGCCCGGGAGCGGCTGGCCCGCCACCACGGGAAAGTGATCGGCATTCACCTGCGCGGCCCCGGGCTCACTCTCTATTTCGTTCCCGACGAGCAGGGCCGGCTGCAGTTACAG
>JALWGP010000321.1 GCA_027038775.1 Sedimenticola sp.
CGACAGTGCCCGGTGCCTCGTGGTCGCCGCCGTCGCTCTCTTTGACTTTACCAACGGCTTCCACGACGCAGCCGACATGGTGGCCACCGCCATCGCTTCGCGCGCCATGCGGCCGGCCACCGCCATCGCGCTGGTCACCCTCTTCACCTTCATCGCTCCCTTCACCGTGGGCCTGGCGGTGGCGGACACCGTGGGTACCTTCGTGGAGGTGGACCCGGCCTCGCGGCTGCAGGGCGAGGCGGTGGTGGTCTCCGCCCTGCTGGCGGCGGTGAGCTACAACCTGGCCACCTGGTGGCTGGGCTATCCCTCCTCCTCGTCCAACTCCCTCGCCGGCGGGCTCATCGGTGCCGGCCTCCTCGCCGTCGGCGGTGATCACATCAACTGGGGGCTGGAGGCGCTGGCACGGGGGGAACTCTCGGGCGCCGCCAAGGTGGTGGCCGGACTGGTCTTCTCCCCGCTCTTCGGGTTCCTGGCCGGTTTTCTCCTGATGAAGTTCATCCTGCACGGTTTTGCCCGTTTCCATCGCCGGGTGGAGTCCCTCTTCGTCGCCTCCCAGTACCTGAGCGTGGCCTGGCTCGGCTTCTCCCACGGCGCCAATGACGCCCAGAAGGGGATGGCCATCATCGGCATGATGCTGCTCGCCAGCGGCCACACCGAGCGCTTCCAGGTGCCCGACTGGGCGGTGGTGCTCTGTGCCGGCGCCATCACCCTGGGTACCATGTTCGGGGGATGGCGTATCATCCGGACGCTGGGGTTCGGCCTCTACCGGCTGCGCGTGGTCCACTCCGTGGCCAACCAGCTGGCCGCGGCCCTGGTGAACAGCCTGGCCACCGCCATCGGCGCGCCCACCTCCACCACCCAGGTGGTCACTGCCACCCTGGTGGGCAACGGCGCCGCCGAGAAGCCGGGCCACGTACACTGGCGCACCGTGGGGGGTATCGTCGCCGGCTGGTGGTTCAACCTGCCGGCGTCCATGCTGCTGGGCTGGGGATACGCCTGGCTCTACCTTGCATCGAGGAGTTGATCATGGGGTTCATCCGCCGGTTCCTGCTGCCTCGCGAAGTGGACTTCGACGCCGCCATGCTCGAGCAGGCGAGGGTGGCCCGCGAGATGGTGGAGCGCCTCTACCAGCTCTGCTCAGAGGAGAACGAGGAGGCCCTGGCGGCCATCGCCGAGCAGGCCGGGGAGGCGAGGCGCCTGCAGGACAGGAACATGAAGGAGCTGTTGGACGTCTTCATCACCCCCTACGACAAGGAGTCCATCTACCGCATGATCACCCAGCTGGATTGGATCGCCCTCAGCGTGAAGCACTTCCAGCTGGAGGTGGAGGTCTACCGGGTGCCCTCCTTCCCGGGGCACGAGGGCATCGTCAGCCTGCTCAGGGAGATGGCCAGGACCCTGGAGACGGGCATCGCCCAGCTGGGGAAGGTGCCGCTGCCGGTGATGGGCCGGGAGATCGACAGGATCCGCGACCTCTACGACGAGGTGGTCTCCCACTGCGCACGGGCCTCCGGCGGCCTGGATCCGGCGCTGGGCTGCAAGGCGCTGCTGCTCCAGCGGGACATGCTCATGCAGCTGAAGGAGATCGCGCGGCGCATCCACGTGGCGGCCAACACCCTGCAGGACATGGCCATCAAGGTGGTCTGAGCCCGGTGCCGTCAGCCGGGCCTGCGCGCCGCGCGCCAGCGCATCCACTTGATCAGCTCGGTTACCAGGAAGATGGGCAGGGACACCACCAGCACCAGGCCCCAGTCGCTCCAGCCCATGGGCACCGTGTGCAGGGCCTGCTGCAACACCGGCAGGTAGACAGCGCACAACTGGAGGCCGATGGTGAAGGCCCAGGCGCCCAGCACCCAGGGGTTGGAGAAGACCCCCACCACCGACAGCGGTGCACGCAGGGAGCGGAAATTGAAGACGTTCATCTTCTCCAGCACGATGATGGCGGTGAAGGCCACCGTCTGTGCCAGGGCGCCGGCATTCTCCGCGCCGGTGGCGAGATAGTGGTGGAAGAGCCAGAGCGAGGCGCTCCCGATGTAGCCGCCCAGGGCCAGGATGAGCAGCATCCCGGTACGGTCCAGCACCGGCTCGCGGGCGGCGCGGGGCGGGCGCTTCATCACCCCCTTCTCCGCCGGCTCCAGTCCCAGGGCCACGGCGGTCATGCCGTCGGTGACCAGGTTCATCCAGAGGATCTGCACCGGCAGCAGGATGAGCGGGCCGCCGAGCAGGATGTTGACGAAGATGGCGATCACCTCGCCCGTGTTGGAGGAGAGCAGGTAGCGGACAAACTTCTGGATGTTGTCGTACTGGCGCCGCCCCTCCTCGACGGCGCCGATGATGGAGGCGAAGTTGTCGTCGGTGAGCACCATGTCGGCGGCCCCCTTGGCCACGTCGGTGCCACGCAGCCCCATGGCGATGCCGATGTCGGCCTTCTTCAGCGCAGGGGCGTCGTTGACGCCGTCGCCGGTCATGGCCACCACTTGGTCCAGCCGCTGCAGCAGAGTGACGATGCGCAGCTTGTGCTCTGGCGTGGT
>JALWGP010000322.1 GCA_027038775.1 Sedimenticola sp.
GGATGATGGCCAGGGGACAGAAGCCGGTGAAGGCGCTCTGCAGCAGGTTGGCGCCCACGAAGGCGGTGAACCAGAGCCAGTACTTGGAGACGAACAGGGGGCTCTCCGGCACGCCGAGGGCGAGGGAGAGGAGAATGGCAAAGCCGGCGAATGCCAGCACCATGCGTTCTACACTCATCTTCTTTTCTCCTGAATGTTGTTGAACTTCCAATGGTAACAAGGGAATCGGTGGCGGCAACCGGCTTCCCACGGTGTGCAGCGGCCGGTGATCAGGATTTGCCGGCACCTGTTTTCCAGGCTTCCCGCAGCAGCTCCCGCACCTCCTCGTCGCTGGTCTGGCCGAAGTCCAGGTACCACTGGCCCACGGCGGCGAAGTTGGGCGGCGTCAGCAGGGTCACCACCTCGTCCACCTGGGCCTCCAGGGTGCGCACGGTGTCGGGGGGCGCCACGGGCACGGCCACCACGATGCGGGCGGGATTCCCGCTCTTCAGCGCCGCCACCGCGGCGCGCATGGTGGAACCGGTGGCCAGACCGTCGTCCACCACGACCACGGTACGACCCTCGATGCGTGGCGGCGGACGGTCGCCCCGGTAGGCCTGCTCGCGGCGCTTGAGCTCTTCGTATTCGCTGCGGGCCACCTCGCGGATGCGGTGTTCGGGCACTCCCAGTGCCTCGATCACCCTGGGGTTGAGCACCTCGATGCCGCCCGAGGCGATGGCGCCCATGGCCAGCTCGGGCTGGCCCGGCGTGCCCAGTTTGCGCACCAGCAGCAGGTCCAGCTCGGCGCCGAGCGCCCGGGCGACCTCCCAGGCCACGGGCACGCCGCCGCGCGGCAGGGCCAGCACCAGCAGGTCGGGTTCGCCGGCGAGGTGCTCCAGGGCCCGGGCGAGTTGCCGGCCGGCGTCATGCCGGTCCGCGAAGGGGGCGCCGAACATGACCGGTCACCCGGCGGCGGGCAGGGCCAGGTCGTCGCGCAGGACGATGATCTGCTTGTGGTCGTCGGCGTCCACCACCTCCATGCTGTGCAGGCCGTCCACGCCGATGTCCACCCAGACCTCCTTCGGCTTGCGGATCATGTGCTCCAGCTCCTCCGAGAAGACGCTGAGCACGTCGTCCTTGGGGTCGTAGCTGATGCCGGTGAAGGGGATCCACTCGGCCTCGACCTCGTCGCCGATGTCCATGCCCTCCACCTCGATCTCCACCTGCTTGGCGGACAGCTCCTTGGAGACCCGGTCGAAGAACGCCTTCCATTGGGTCGAATCCAGTTTTTCCAGTGCCATGGTCGATACCTCCGCTGCTTGGGGGTTGATGGGGTCTTCCCAACAGATGGAGGCGTCGACGGGAAATTCAATCGTCCTCGGGAACCAGGGAGAGGGCGGCGACCAGCACCTCGGGACCGGCGTCGGGCAGGTGGGCGTGCTCGGAGAGGTACCTGCGCCACCGTTTCGCGCCCGGCCGGCCGTGGAACAGCCCCAGCAGGTGGCGGGTGATGCGCTTGAGAGGCACGCCGCGGCTGCACTCCTGCTCCACCAGGGGCAGCATCCGGCGCACCACCCGGTGTGGGCTGCCGGGATGGAAGTCGTCGCCGAAGATGCGGCGGTCGGCCTCGGCCAGGAGCCAGGGGGCGTGGTAGACCGCCCGGCCCATCATCACGCCGTCCACCCGCTCCAGCTGCTCCAGGGCCTGGTCCAGGGTAAGGATGCCGCCGTTGATCACGATCTCCAGGTGGGGGAAGTCCGCTTTCAGGCGGTGGACCCGCTCGTATCGCAGGGGCGGCACCTCGCGGTTCTCCTTTGGGCTGAGTCCCTGCAGCCAGGCCTTGCGGGCGTGCACGATGAAGGTGCGGCAGCCGGCCTGGGCCAAGGGCTCGACGAAGCGGCGCAGGGGGTCGTAACCCTTCTGGTGGTCGATGCCGATGCGGTGCTTGGCGGTCACCGGCAGCGAGGTGGCTTCGATCATGGCGGCGATGCACTCAGCCACCAGGGCCGGCTCGGCCATGAGGCAGGCGCCGAAACGGCCCGACTGTACCCGGTCCGAGGGGCAGCCGAGGTTGAGGTTGACCTCGTCGTAGCCCCACGCTTCCGCCATGCGCGCGCAGCGGGCCAGTTCCTCCGGGTCGCTGCCGCCGAGCTGGAGGGCCAGGGGGTGTTCCCCGGGAAAGAAGTCGAGGTGGCGGGCGGGGTCGCCGTGGATCAGGGCGCCGGTGGTGACCATCTCGGTGTAGAGCAGGGTGCGGCGGCTGATGAGCCGCGCCAGGTAGCGGAAGTACCGGTCGGTCCAGTCGAGCATGGGCGCCACGCACAGGCGCCGGGAGAGGGGCGGCGCTTCAGGAGGCATCTTCCTCTTCTTCCGCAGGGTCGGTTTTCCGGGGCGCCACCCCCTCCACCTCAAGGGTGATGTGGCTTACCCGCGGCAGTCGTTCGCGGATGTGTGCCTCGATCTCGTCGATGATCTCCTCGGTGCGGGCGATGACGCTCTCCACCGAGGCGCGCGCCGAGGCCCAGTGGCGGTAGCCT
>JALWGP010000323.1 GCA_027038775.1 Sedimenticola sp.
TCTTCAACGTGCAGCGCCTGGCAGAGGAGCACGGTCTCAACCGGGAGGTGGTGCGCACCTCCCGGCGGGCCGACTTCTACAGCCTCTTCCGACCCAAGACGGCGGAGGAGCTGGCCACCGTGCAGCGCATCGTGGATGCCATCTACGAGGCTTTCATCGGGCGGGTGGCCCGGGGACGGGGGCTGGAGCCCGCGCGGGTGAAGGCGCTGGCCCAGGGGCGCGTCTGGTCGGGCAAGCGGGCGCTGGAGCTGGGGCTGGCGGACCGGGCCGGGGGCCTGCGCGAGGCCATCGCCGCCGCCGCGGAGCGGGCCGGCCTGGAGGGGTACTCGGTCTTGGAATACCAGCGCGCCGAGAGCTGGGCCGACCTGCTGCTGCGCGAGCTGGGGCTGGTGCCGGAAGAGGGGGACGCGCGGGAACCCGGGATGGAGAGCCTGTGGACCGCCCTGCGGCAGCTGCGCCGTTTCACCGATCCGAGGGGGGTCCATGCGCGCATGCCCTTTGATCTTTCCATACGTTGAAGGAGGGACGATGAACCAGGAGATGGAAACGGCGGGGGGGCGCAAGGCTCCGTCCCGCGGAATGAAGGGCAGCACTGTCGCCTGGATCGTGCTGGGCACGGTGCTGGTCACCGTTGCGCTCACCTGGTGGGCGCTGCGCACCTACCTCTACGCCAGCGGCTTCGAGCCGGTGGAACTGAGCCCGAAGGAGGAACGCCAGCTCGACGCCAAGCTGCGGGCGCTGGGCTACCAACCGGCTCCCGAACCCGTGAAGGGGGCGGGCAGGGAGAGTGACGAGGCGTGGCTGCGGCCCGAGGTCTACCGGGAGGAGGCGGGCAGGCGGACGCTCTACTTTACCGAGCGGGAACTCAACGCCCTCATCGCCAACAACCGCGACCTGGCCAGGCGGCTGGCGGTGGACCTCTCCGACGACAGGGTGAGCGTGCGTGCGCTGGTGCGCGTGGATCCTGATTTTCCCATCCTGGGCGGCAAGACCCTGCGGGTGTCGGGCGGCGTGGAGATGGCCTTCCGCAACGGCCGCCCCGTGGTGCGGCTGCTGGGCGTGAGCCTCATGGGTGTACCCATCCCTTCCGCCTGGCTGGGCGGGCTCAAGAACGTGGACCTGATCAGCGAGTTCGGCGACGCCGGCGGCTTCTGGGACGCCTTCGCGCGGGGCGTGGAGGGGATCCAGGTGGAGGAGGGCCGGCTGAAGCTCACCCTGCGCGAGTGACGAAGCCGGTCTCGAACGGCCGCCGGAGCGGAGCCCGGCGGCCGGGGTTCGGTCAGAAAAAGGATTTCTTTCCCTTGGCCAGCGTCAGGGTGCCCGACCACTGTCCCTTCATTTCGCCGTCGATGGTGAACATCTTCAGCTCGAGTTTGTAACCCACCAGCTCCTGGCCGTCGGCGCCGTACTGGCGGTTGGAAGAGAGTTCCGAACGCACCACGTAGTCGAAACTGGTGGCGGACCTGTCCACCAGGCGCACGGTCCCGGAATTGAGCAGGGTTTCGGTGATGCGATCGTAGATGTCCGCCATGCGGATGTTTTCGTTGTCGGTGTTGTTCCGCAGCTTGGCCAGTATCAGCCTGGGCTTGCGCTTGCCCCAGCTCTTGACGAAGCGTGACGAGAGCATCTTGTTGGTGACCATCTCCGCCAGCTCGGTGTAGTCGGCCATGGTGAGCTCGGCCTGGAGATGGGCGCGGCTCGAGGAGTCGACCACTGCGACGTTGGCCTGTTTCCCGAAGGAGACGGGGTTGCTCTGGCAACCCGCCAGGATGGCTGCGGCACATGCGATTGCGAACGTTGGTCTGGTATTCATCGATCTGGTTTCCCCCCTGTTGACGAATGGGCGGGAGTGCCTCCCGCGGTGGTTCTGGTCTGCTGCCGGAGTCGGCTAACGCTTGTCGGGTGTCTGCTCCTGGTGGATGAATATGTCGTCGGGCAGACGGACGGTCAGGGTCACCGAGTAGGCGTCGGGACTCTTTCCGACGGACCGAAGGCTCTTGATCTCGCGGGGTCCCAGCACGAAGCGCCGCCATACCGGGTTGTCGTTGATGCCGAAACCCTGCTGGTCCTCCCAGGTGTACATGTACTCCAGGGTGTAGCGGTGGTCGGTCAGGTTCTGGGCCGATACCTCCACCCGCGGCAAGGCGCCGGCCGTGCCCAGTCGTGCGTCCACCAGTGCGATTTTGCCCACCAGCTTTTCGGATCCCAGCACCAGCCTGACCCGGGGGTTGGCGTTGTTGATGGTGCTCTGCTGGTAGTGGCGGATGTTGGGGTTGCTGACCCCGGCAGAGTCGTTGCAACCCGTGACGAAGGCGGCCAGCAGGGCCGCCAGGACGATCGATGTCTTTGGTTTCATGTCGTTATCTCCCCACCCACATCTTGTCGCTCGAGACCGTGTACATGGTCCCATCCAGTGTCCTTGCATAGACGATGTTGTGACTCTCCTTGTCGATGTTGACCACCTTGCTGGCGAGCACCCTGCCGCGCCTGTCATAACTGACGATCTTGATCCGGGACACCGATCTGGGTACGTAGAAACGGGCCGCGAGCAGGCGCGAAGGCAGCAGCGACCAGGAGCGCATGTCGGGATGCGCCATCTTGTCCCGCTCCTTTTTCAGTGAAAGGATCAACGAGCCGAACACGCCCGTCTGCCGGGCGGTCTGGTTCCACATCTCGCTCTCGATGAGGTTCCGGATGACCGTGGTCATCATGCGCAGCTGCATCAGGGGCTCTGCGTCCTTCTGGAAACGCAGGGCGAGGGCGGTGATGTCGGCCACCTCGGAAAGACGGGCCCAGCGGCGCCCACCGGTGGTCTGCACCTCGATACGGTGCACCTTGCCAGGCACCGGTTCGTAGATGGGCAGCTCGATCTCCGTGGGCAGGGAACGCCCGAGACTGAGGTCGAACTTGAGCAGTTTCTTCTCCGGCGCAAAGCCGTCGCCGACGATGACGTGGACCAGCCGCTTGTTGCGGGGCGGGGGTTTCTTCATCTCCCGCATCGCCTGCTTGATCACGGCGCTCTTTGGATTGAGCTCCAGCGCTTTCTTGTAGGAGATCCGGGCGTTGTCCCGCAGGCTCGGGTCTTCATAGCTGTCGAGTTCCTGGACCACGCCGGCGATGTAGAAGCCGAAAGGATTGACGAAGGCGCTGGGCACGGAGAGCGCCTTTTTCTCGGTCTCCTTGTACTGCTCCTCGACGATGGCGTCCAGCCCCTGCAGGTCGGCTCCCTTCTTCTGCTGTTCCTTCGTCTCTTTCTCGATCTCCTTCTTCGCTTCACGCACCAGCTCGTCGAACTTCTTCTTTTCGATGTTCTGCAGGTCGATGGCGCGCCGGGTGACATTGTAGGCCTGCCGCTTGCCCTGCAGCATGAAGGCGATGGACTTGTAGTTGAGCATCAGGATGCGTTCGAAGCCCACGCCTTTGTAGTCGCTCAGTTCCTCGTTGCCCGAGACGGTGGACAGGGTGATGTTCTTGAAGCCCGAGAGGAAACTGCTCACGGTGCTCTGTTCCTCGCTGGCGACGAGGCTTCTTTCCGCCTGGCTGAAATGCCGGATCGCCGCGTCGGTATCGGCGGCGTCGAGCCTCACCAGCCCGAGCTGCAGGTGGGCCAGCAGGTCCATGGCTTCGGGATCCTTGTACTTCTCGCTCAGCGCCTGGATGGCCTTGTCCAGTTTTCCGTCGTGGACAAGCGCCTTGATGGGCAACAGTTCCTGGCTGTAGCCCTCGTAGACCACCCGGCGCTTGCCCGCCTTCGACAGGCCGAGGGGATCCTCCCCCCGGTTGTCCGCCTGGGCGGTCTGCCGTGGGGCCGGGTCCTGGGGTGGCTGGCCGGCAGGAGCGCTCAGCGCCTTGCCGAGTGCGCTGAAAGGATTGAACTCGGCGCTTGCGTGCGGCGATGGGGAGATCAGTCCCGCGACGACCAGCGATGAAAGCAGTGACCGCCTGAGTTCCATGGGTGCCTCCCCGCCGGTCAGAAGTTGGGACGATTGACGCGGGGCATCGGTTTTGGGGCCGGCGGCGCCGGCCGCCGGGCGGGTGCCAGGGTACCCTCCCGGCGTGCCCGCAGGTCGTCGCTGATCTGCTGGGACAGGTCCGTGGAGAAGCGGTCGATGAGGTTGCTGACGGCCGTCTCCTGGTCCCTCACCTCGCGGATCCTGTCGTCGATGTCGATCTTGATCATGCTGGCGACCTTGCCGGTGTGTACGTCCACCAGGCGGGCCGTGGCCTTCACGGTGCCGAAATAGCGGACCTGGATCTCCTGGGTGTAGGGGATCCTCGTGGACTCGCTGCGGATGCGGAAATCGTCGATGGCGGTGTGGACCAGGTAGTCGGCGCCCTGCAGCTCCCGCAGCAGTGCATCGTCCGGGAGATCCCTGGCAATGGCGACGAAGGCCTTTTCGTCGAGCACCTGGTCGACCTCCGCCCGCTCCATCACGTCGAACTCGGGAAAGCGGGACAACTTGTACATCAGGTCGTTGGTGATGCGCCCCGTCTGTGCCTGGTCGAGAATGATGTTGTGGGCACCCGGTGTGATCCTGATCCTGCCCACGGCCAGGGTGAGCGGGCCGCCGGCGTCCGACCGCGCATCCCCCCCGCTGCGTGGAGGCGTCTCCTCCTGCCTGAGATTCCCGCTGTCGTGTCGCACTGCGAGGTCATCGATACGGGGAGTGCCGCTGGTCACGGAGACCACCGCCAGCCTGGGCTGTACCTGGACCACTTCCGCCTGGGCCACTTCGCGCCTGAGGCGGCCAATGACCACGCCTGCGCTGTCCTTGATCTCGTCGCCCTCGCGCACCAGGGTGTAACGGTCCCCCACGCGCACGCCCTCGTTGCTGCCGCGATTAATCACCCAGGGGTCCGATGCCACGATGCGGGCGGGAAAGACCATGTCCAGGATGGCCAGGGCCGCCTTGGATCCCAGGTGGTCGAACATGGAGTAGGCGTCCTGCTTCGATTCACGACCGGAGAAGAGGCGTTCGGAGATCCGGGTGTGCAGGCTGGTGGCGCCGAGGATCCGGCCGTGGGCGGTTTCGATCAGGCGCAGCCGCAGGCGGGCGTCCACCTCGTTGGTGACCAGGGTCCTGCCGCGCTCGCTGTAGGGCATGGCGCGCACCTTCTGCTTCGGCTGGTGTTTTTCCAGCACGGCGTAGACCAGGTAGTCTGCGCCCAGGGCGGTACCCAGCTCCTGGAACTCCTTGAGACGGTCGTTGTGGTCGGCCAGGGCGCCGGCGGCGGCGATGGTCCAGCCGCTGGTGGCGGGCAGCTGCTCGAGGCTCTTTTCGATCACCTTGTCCACGTCGGTGGCGGCGCGTTCGCGGCCGAACTGCTGCTCGCGGATCACCCGCCGCAGGGCGGTGCGTTCCACCACTTCGAAACGATTGGTGGCGGTGAGGTGCTCGATGATGCGGGCCGCCAGTGCGTCAGGCAGCGAACGTACATTACCCGGGACGGTTCGGTCCGGGTGGAAATCCTCCTGGCCCATGACGGCGATCCTCACCCGGTTCTCCTGTGGCGCCAGGGTCTGGGGAACCGCGGCCGGCAAAGGCGCGCACAGGAAGGCCAGCAGGAGAAATAAGGCGAACTTGGTTTTCATGGCATCCCCTCCTTGGCTCAGGGCCTCATTGCGGCTTGCGAATGATGTCGCCCACACCGATGGGGGCGTTCTCCGGATCCACCTCGGAGACGATCTTCGCGTAGCTGACCTTGGGGTTGATGCGGACAATCTGGATCTTGCCGACGAACTCTTCGCCGGAGCCCAGCGACTGGCCGGTATCCGGGTCGATGAGCTCCTCACCGGCAAAGAAGACGTCGTAGACCTGGCCGATCTTCAGGCCGCCGTCCTTGCCGCGGTTGATGATGATCTGGTTCCTCCGCGTGCGCTTGATCACCTTCATGGGGTAGACCGCGTCGACGAACTGGTCGGCCAGCTGTGCAGCCACGTCCTTGGCCATCTTGGTGAACCAGGTATTGCTGGGGACACCGCCCTTGGAGTTGACGATCTTGGGCTTGGTGGCGAACTTGCTGGTGAGATCGAAGGTGGTCACCACCTGGCCCGAGGTGGTGTCCACCATCTGGGCTGTGAGGTGCAGCAGGCCGGAATCCTGCCTGCGGTACTTGCTGTCGAAGTTGGGCAGCCGTGTCGCCGACCGGTAGAACTTGAAATTCTGGACCTTGGGCAGGATCAGGTAATGGGCGTTGGCCATTTCGCCGGTGGCGGCGGCATCCCCCTTGGCCAGGTCCGACTGGGAGAATTTCTGCTCCTCGCGGATCTCGGACATCACCTCCTCGTTGCGGCTGAGCACCCGGAACTTGCGGGTGGCGCGGAAGGAGGCCTCCAGTTCCGCCCAGAGCAGCTCGATGTTCAGGTGTTTCCTGGCGTACTTGCCGATCTTGTCCCCTACCTTGGGCTCCTTGATGGCGACCGCGGGTTGGGTCGATTCCGCCGGGGAACTGGTGGTGAGAAAGAAGTTCAGAAAGATGCCAGCAAGAAATATACCGGCGAAAGCACGAGGATTGAATAGTGCCATCTCCCCCTCCTCCTTTGATGAGTCATGACTCGGCTTCCTGTTCCTGCCTTATTGTTTTGGAATGATTGACTCCTGCCTTGGAAACGTAGCGGTTTACCGTTGGCAGGTCAAGTCACGGGAAACCCGCCGCATCGTCCTTGCCGGCGGAGGTTGTGAATTTTGCGGGCACTGGAACACTCAGACCTCCTCGATCTCGTCCACGTCCACCTGGCCGGTGAGGCGACGGCGGACGTGGGACCAGGAGATGCCGATGGCCAACAGGATGGAGAGGAGGGTGAGCGCCACCCAGCTCAGGCTGGAGGGATTGTCCAGGGAGAGCCAGCCGTAGTAGACCATGGTCCATACCAGGCTGCCAAACAGCGCCGTCACCAGCAGGGCGCCGATGAAGCCCAGGGACCGGGCGGTGGCGCGCAGGAAGATGACCCAGCCGATGATGAGCAGCACCGCGCTGAGGATGAGCAGCGGGTCGAACTTGTTGCTGCTTTTCTGCAGCCAGTGGACCCAGGAGTAGCCGGAAGGGTTGTAGGTCGCGAAGACCAGGAAGAGGGCGGCGCCCAGGCGGATGAAGAAGTTGGGCCAGCCGAAAGTCGATCCTGCCATTGCTCAGATCCCTTGCGCTCGTGATGCGTTCCAGTATAGGGGAAGGGCCCCTTCCTTGCCACTGCCGCGCTTTTTTACCACGGGAGCGGGTTCTTGGTCAGGGCGACGCTGGCCATGTAGGCAAAGGTGACATAGGCCAGTACCAGCGCCGTGAGCCTGCGCGGCAGATTCCGGCCGCGCAGGGCCACGGCGCCGAAGAGGACGTAGAGCACCAGCGCCACCAGCTTGGCGGTGAGCCAGGGGGAGGTGCCAGGGTACTGGTGGAGGTTGTAGGCCAGCCCCAGGCCGCTGAAGAAGAGCAGGGTGTCCACGAAGTGGGGCACTGTGCGCACCCAGCGCCGGCGCAGCAGGGAAGAGCCGGTGAGCATGAGCAGCGCGCGCAACGTGAAGCCCGTGATGGAGAGCACCACGCAGCTCAGGTGGACCAGTTTCAGGAGAGAATGGTCAATCACCGGCGGGCCGCGCACCGATGCCGTGTTCGCGGGCGAAGTCGAGCATGCGCTGGATGGGCACCACGGCGCGCCGGCGGATCTCCTCGTCGATGAGGATCTCGTTGTCGCTGCGCTCGAGCACCTGCTCCAGGTTCTGCAGGGCGTTCATGGCCATCCAGGGGCAGTGGCCGCAGGAGACGCAGGTGGCGCCCTCGCCGGCAGTGGGCGCAATAA
>JALWGP010000324.1 GCA_027038775.1 Sedimenticola sp.
CGACTACATCGCCGAGACCTACGGCGGGAAACAGGTGCCGGAGAAGCCGCGGGTGTTCAAGACCAAGTCGAAGAATGCCCAGGAGGCCCACGAGGCGATCCGCCCCACCTCCATCCGCCGCCCCCCGAAGGAGATCGCCCAGTACCTGACGCCGGAACAGGCGAAGCTCTACGAGCTCATCTGGAAGCGTACCCTGGCGAGCCAGATGGTGCACGCCACCCTGAACACGGTGACCGCGGATCTCGCCGCCGGCAGCGAGGAGAACCTCTTCCGCGCCACCGGCTCCACCGTGGTCAACCCCGGTTTCATGGCCGTCTACCAGGAGGGTCAGGACGACGCGAAGCGAGCGAAGGAGGCCGAAGAGAAGATGCTGCCTCCCCTGGCCGAGGGCGAGGAGGTGGCGCTGGTGGCCATCCGCCCCGAGCAGCACTTCACCGAGCCGCCGCCGCGCTACAGCGAGGCCAGCCTGGTGAAGGCACTGGAGGAGCACGGCATCGGCCGCCCCTCCACCTACGCCAGCATCATCTCCACCCTGCAGGACCGCGGCTACGCCGAGCTGGAGAAGAAGCGCTTCCACCCCACCGACGTGGGCCGGGTGGTGAACAAGTTCCTCACCGACTACTTCACCCGCTACGTGGACTACGACTTCACGGCGAAGCTGGAGGACGAGCTGGACGCCGTCTCCCGCGGCGAGGAGGAGTGGGTCCCCCTGCTGCGCCGCATCTGGAAGCCCTTCAAGGAGCAGGTGGACCACACCCAGGAGAACGTCAAGCGCTCGGACGTCACCCAGGAGAAACTGGACGAGAAGTGTCCCAAGTGCGGGCAGCCCCTCTCCATCCGCCTGGGCCGCCACGGCCGCTTCATCGGCTGCACCGGCTATCCCGAGTGCGACTACACCCGCGACCTCAACCAGGACAGGGCCGAGGCGGAGGCACCCCAGGAGGTGGGCCGCGACTGCCCCGAGTGCGGCTCACCCCTGGTCTTCAAGCGGGGCCGCTACGGCAAGTTCATCGGCTGCTCGGCCTACCCGAAGTGCCGCTACATCGAGCCGCTGGAGAAGCCGAAGGACACCGGCGTGCCCTGCCCCAAGTGCGGCGAGGGCACCCTCATGCAGCGCAAGTCGCGCCGGGGCAAGATCTTCTACTCCTGCTCCACCTACCCCAAGTGCGAGTACGCGGTGTGGAACGAACCGGTGAACGAGCCCTGCCCCCGGTGCGGCTGGCCCGTTCTCACCATCAAGACCACCAAGAAGCGCGGCACAGAGAAGGTCTGCCCCCAGCCCGAGTGCTCCTTCGCCGAGCCATACGAAGAACCATCCAAGGTGGAAGCGGCGGAGTAGAGGAAGTCCCCGTTCCCGTGTCGTGGGCATGGAACCTCGCCGCGCCAGGATTCGGCCCAAGGCCAGGACCTTTTACGGACCTGTAGGAGCGGCGCCCCCGCCGCGAATTTTTCAGAGTTCGGCCCGCGGGCGGGCCTCCTACACAGCACCATGGGTCCCTGCGGGGACGTTCGGCCCGCGGGCGGGCCTCCTACCCCGCACAAGGATGTGCGGCGCGAAGCGGAGGCAGCGCCCCCGCCGCGACGAATGGAACAGCTCTGTTAACGCGAAAAAGAATTCGATGCCCACGCCCTTCCATTACCGCCACGCCACCTACCTGCTGCGCCGTGGCGGCATCGTCGCTCATCCCACCGAGGCGGTCTACGGCCTCGCCTGCAACCCCCTCGATCCCCGCGCGGTCTACCGGCTGCTGGAGCTGAAACGGCGCCCGGTGGAGAAGGGCCTCATCCTCATCGCCGCCAACTACGGCCAGCTCGCCCCCTTCGTCGCCTGGCGCGAGAAGGAGCTGCCCGAGACGGTACGCACCGGCTGGCCCGGTCCCCGTACCTGGCTGCTGCCCGCCGCGCCCCACCTCCCCGCCTGGATCACCGGCGGGCGCGACCGGGTGGCGGTACGCGTCACCGCCCACCCGGTGGCGGCGGAGCTCTGCCGCCGCTTCGGCGGACCACTGGTCTCCACCAGCGCCAACCGCAGCGGCCTGCCGCCCGCGCGCAACCCGCTGCAGGTGCGCCTGCGTTGCCCCGGCGCCGATTTCATCCTCCACGGCCCCACCGGCGGCCTGGAGAACCCCACCCCCATCCGCGACGCAACCACCGGAGAGGTCCTGCGCCCGTGAACGGCCGGCCCGACCTCGATTCCGTGAAAACCTACCTGCTGGACCTGCAGGACCGCATCTGCGACGCCCTGACCCGGGCCGATGGCGGCGAGGGGTTCCGCGAGGAGACCTGGGAGCGGGAAGGAGGCGGGGGCGGCCGCACCCGGGTGCTGGAGAACGGCCGCCTGTTCGAGAAGGCCGGGGTTAACTTCTCCCACGTCTTCGGCGACGGCCTGCCCCCTTCGGCCACCGCCGCCCGCCCCGAGCTGGCCGGGCGCAGCTTCCAGGCACTGGGCGTCTCCCTGGTGATCCACCCCGAGAACCCCTACGTACCCACCTCCCACGCCAACGTGCGCTTCTTCATCGCCGAGAAGGAGAACGCCGAGCCGGTGTGGTGGTTCGGCGGCGGCTACGACCTCACCCCGTACTACGGCTTCGAGGAAGACGTGGTCCACTGGCACCGCACGGCGAAGGCAGCGTGCGAGCCATTCGGCGAGGCGGTCTATCCCAGGTTCAAGGCGTGGTGCGACCGCTACTTCTTCCTGGAACACCGCAACGAGCCGCGCGGCGTGGGCGGCCTCTTCTTCGACGACCTGAACGAGTGGGGCTTCGAGCGCAGTTTCGCCTTCCTGCGAACGGTGGGTGACAGCTACCTCAACGCCTACCTGCCCATCGTCGAGCGGCGCCGGAACACGCCCTGGGGCGAACGGGAGCGGCAGTTCCAGCTCTATCGGCGTGGTCGCTACGTGGAGTTCAACCTGGTCTACGACCGGGGCACCCTCTTCGGTCTCCAGTCGGGCGGGCGCACCGAGTCCATCCTCATGTCCCTGCCGCCCCTGGTGAGCTGGCGCTACGACTGGCGCCCCGAACCGGGCACACCGGAGGCGGAGCTGTACGAACGGTTCCTGGTGCCCAGGGAGTGGTCGTGAAGCCGGCCTGCGTCGCCGAGCACAACAGCCGGCAAAATATTGTCTGGAAGTGGAATTTCCCGGAAAATTGGCCTACTCTTGCGGCAATTGCAACAGCGTGCAAAGTTGCAACAGCCGGTCCGGCCAGGAGGAAGGAGTCACCGGCGGACGCGAAATCATGTAGGGACCGAAACCCGACGACACGAACAATAAACCTGCAAACAGAGATCACCCTGGGAGACCCAATCGATATGCCTGTTCAAACACGCCCCCGAATTCTCGCCATCGCTCTGGGCGGCCTCATGGCCGGTGCCGGAGTTCAGGGCCACGCCGCCGGCTTCGCCATCATCGAACACAGCGCCAGCGGCATGGGCAACGCTTTTGCCGGCGCCGCCGCAGTGGCCGAAGACGCCTCCACCATCTTCTTCAATCCCGCCGGCATGACCTACCTGCCGGGATCCCAGATGGTGGTGGCAGGCCACGTCATCGTTCCCAAGGCCGATTACAGCGAAAAGGGTTCCTACATGAACCCCAATTTCACCGCCGGCACCCCGGTTCCAGGGACGCTCACCGGGCCCGACGACGACGGCGGTGTGACCAAGTTCGTTCCCAACCTCTACTTCTCCTACCAGGTAAACGAAAAGCTCTTTGCCGGTGTCGGCATCAACGCGCCCTTTGGCCTGGCCACCGAGTACGACGACGACTGGATTGGCCGCTACCACGCCATCGAGTCCGACATCACCACGGTGAACATCAATCCCAGCCTGGCCTACAAGGTCAATGATCGGCTCTCCGTGGGGGCAGGAATCAGCGCCCAGTACATCAAGGCCACGCTGACCAACGCGGTGGACTTCGGCACCGTCTGTCTCGGCCTGGAAACCCAGGGGATCATTCCCGCGGGCACCTGCAACGGCGCCGGCATCACCGGCCCCTTCACTGCGGACGGGAAGGCCGAGATCGAAGGCACCGACTGGAGCTGGGGGTTCAACCTGGGCGCCATCTACCAGTTCAGTGACAGCACGCGGGCGGGACTGGCTTACCGCTCCATGATCAGCCAGGACCTGGAGGGACGGGCCGACTTCACGGTGCCGGCCAACTTCCAGGCCATCCTCAATGCAGGGATCCCGCTGTTCAGCGACACCGACGCGGCGGCCGGCGTGGACCTGCCGGAAACGCTTTCCCTCAGCCTCTACCACGCCTTCAACGAGCAGTGGACGCTGCTGGCCGATGTGACCTGGACCAACTGGAGCCGCTTCGACGAGCTGGTCATCGAGTACGCCAACCCCAACCAGCCCGACACCGTCCAGCCCGAAAACTGGGAGGACAGCTGGCGCTACTCTGTCGGCGTCATCTACCGGCCCGACCGGACCTGGACCTTCCGCGGAGGCCTGGCCTACGACGAGACCCCCATCGACAAGGACACCGACCGCACGCCGCGCATTCCCGGCAACGACCGCACCTGGATCGCGCTGGGCGTGGGATACAGGATCTCCGACACCATGGCGGTGGACGTGGGCTATGCCCACCTCTTCGTGGATGACACCAAGATCGACGCCCTGGACCACAGCACGGGACACCAGCTCGTGGGGGAATACGACTCGGCCGTCGACATCCTCAGCGCCCAGCTGACGGTGGATTTCTGACCGCGACAAACACCGCTGTCGAAATGAATTCCGACTTGCAGGAAGGAGGCCTTTCCTGTGGGTCGGGTTTCAACCCGACACCGAAGCCCGACCCACGGGAAACGAAAAAGCCGCCCCTCGGGGCGGCTTTTTCGTGGAACACAACTGCCTGTCACATGTACATGCAGATGTCCGCGTCGCCGGCGAACTCGAAGAAACGGGCGGCGCCCGCCAGCTCGATGCCGTCGATGAAGTCGGAGGGATCCATGTCGAACAGCTCCACCGTCATGTTGCAGGCGATGAAGCGGACCTCCGCCTCCTGGCAGAGCTCGCGCAGCTCCTCCAGGCTGGCGACCCCCTTGGAAGCCATCTTCTTCTTCATCATGGAGGTCATCATGGCCTCCATGCCGGGCAGGGCAAGGCCAAGGATGGGGAACCACTTGTCCATGCCCATGGGCATGGGCATGCCGGGGTTGCCCAGGGGGGAGACCTTGAGGTCGAGGTTCTTCTTCAGCAGCTGCAGGCCATAGAAGGTGAAGAAGATCTCCACCTCGTAACCCAGCGCCGCCGCCGTGGAACCCAGGATGAAGGGGGGATAGGCCCAGTCGAGGGTGCCCTTGGTGGCGATGATCGCCAGCTTTTTCTGTTCCATCGTCTTGCTCCTCTTCGGTCGAGAGGTTTCAGGGAAGGGTCAGCAGTGCCTCAGGCCTTCCTGATCAGGAAGTGGAACTTGCCACCCTCTTCCTTGGATTCGATCAGCTCGTTGCCGGTCTGCTTGGAAAAGGCCTCGAAGTCCTTCACCGAACCGGGGTCGGTGGCGATGATGTGCAGCACCTTGCCGGACTCCATGCCGGCCAGCGCCTTCTTGGCGCGCAGGATGGGAAGGGGGCAGTTCAGACCGCTTGCATCGAGTTCTTCGTCAAAGTCAGCCATGGCTAATCTCCAGTGTCGGTAGGGTTGTTATAAAGTGCTACCTTATATTCGAAACTTCTTGGAAAGGCAAGCACCGGGTGGAAAATCAGACGGCCAGGGGCGGCGCGATCTCGTAGCCGTGCCGCGCCCAGTCGATGATGCCGCCCCTCAGGTTGTAAACGTTGTGCACCCCCTGCTGCTCCAGGAAAGCACAGGCGTGGTAGGAACGCGCACCGCTCCGGCAGTAGAGGATCACGTCCTTGTCGCGGGGCAGGTCCTGCATCTTCAGGGGAATGAGATGCATGGGAAGATGCTCGGACCCGGGCAGTACGCCCTGGCGCACCTCCGCCTCGCTGCGGATATCGAGGAGCACCAGGTCATCCCCGGCCTCCAGGCGATTCTTCAGCTCGGACACGTCAATCTCTTTGACTTGCATTCGGGTTCACGAAGGTGAGGGTCAGAATTTGTAAAGTATATTATGATAGTCTCATATATTCAATCTCGGCAGCTCGCATAAACTCCGCTGAAAGCATGGTTTTTACAATCGAAAACAACAGCTTATGCTATGCTCCGTGGCAACTTGCAGAGGCTTGACGGCGACCCATGGACTACCTCCCCATCTTCCTGAAGATCGAGAACCGGCCCTGCCTGGTGGTGGGCGGCGGCGAAGTGGCGGCACGCAAGGTCGGGCTCCTGCTCGAGGCCGGCGGCCGGGTCACGGTGGTGGCGCCCGAGCTGTGCGAAACCCTGGAAAGGCTCCGCGAGGGGGGCGAGATCGAGCACCGGCGGGGAGATCACCGGGCGGCCGAGGTCGACGGCAACGTTCTGGTCATCGCCGCCACCGATGACGAGATGGCCAACCGCGAGGTGGCCGCCCGGGCGCGGGAGGCCAACATCCCCGTGAACGTGGTGGACGACCCGGAAGACGGCACCTTCATCATGCCCTCCATCATCGACCGCTCTCCCGTGGTGGCCGCCGTCTCCACCGGTGGCGCCTCGCCGGTGCTGGCCCGCCTCATCCGGGCGCGCCTGGAATCCCTCATTCCCGCCGGCTACGGCCGGCTGGCGGAACTCACCGCCCGCTTCCGCGGCCGGGTGAAGGCGGCACTCCCCTCCACCGACGACCGCCGCCGCTTCTGGGACCGCATCCTCCAGGGAAGCGTGGCCGAGCGGGTCTTCTCCGGGCACATGGAGGAGGCCGAGGCGGTGCTGGAAAAGGAGCTGGAGGCCTTTTCGCCCTCCCACGGCATGGGCGAGGTCTACCTGGTGGGTGGCGGCCCCGGTGACCCCGACCTGCTCACCTTCCGTGCCCTGCGCCTGATGCAGCAGGCCGACGTGGTGGTCTACGACCGCCTGGTGGCCAAGCCGGTGCTGGAGATGTGCCGGCGCGACGCCGAGCGCATCTACGTGGGCAAGGAGCGCGACCGCCACGCCATGCGCCAGGAGGAGATCAATGCCCTGCTGGCGAAACTGGCGAAGGAAGGGAAACGGGTGGTGCGCCTCAAGGGCGGCGACCCCTTCATCTTCGGCCGCGGCGGCGAGGAGATCGACACCCTGGCCGAGGAGGGGGTG
Source organism: Sedimenticola sp. (assembly GCA_027038775.1). Lineage (GTDB taxonomy): Bacteria > Pseudomonadota > Gammaproteobacteria > Chromatiales > Chromatiaceae > Thiolapillus. The sequence continues at coordinate 7,168 of JALWGP010000324.1, forward strand.
CCCTTCCAGGTGATCCCCGGCATCACTGCCGCCTCGGGCTGCGCCACCTACTCGGGCATTCCGCTGACCCACCGCGACTACGCCCAGTCGGTCACCTTCGTCACCGGCCACCTCAAGGACGGCACCATGAACCTCAACTGGCACCAGCTGGCCCAGCCCCACCAGACGGTGGTCTTCTACATGGGGCTGCACGGACTGCCGGTGATCGTGGAGAAGCTGCAGGAGCACGGTGTGCCGGCCGATATGCCCATCGCGCTGGTGCAGCAGGGCACCACCCACCTGCAGCGGGTTTTCACCGGCACCCTGGAAAACATCCTCGATATCGTGGAGCGGGAGAAGCCCAAGCCCCCCACGCTCATCATCGTGGGCGAGGTGGTGAAACTCCACGAAAAACTCTCCTGGTACAAGGGGGAGCGGGCCGGCCGCCAGGGGGCCACTTCCCCGGTGCAGCCGGGCACCGAGTTGTAAGACCTGTAGGAGCGGCGCCCCCGTCGCGAATGGTCCGAATGTTCGGCCCGGGGGCGGGCCTCCTACCCCGTACAGGGAAGTGCGACGCGACGCGGCGGCGGCGGCAAACCGCGTTTTTCCACCGCCGAAAAGGAACGGGGCAAG
>JALWGP010000325.1:0-2663 GCA_027038775.1 Sedimenticola sp.
GCAGCCAGCCGCCCGGATCCAGGTGGCGGGGGGCACCGGCGACGATCACGCGCAGATCGTCCAGCCCCTCGGGACCCGAGGCGAGGGCCCTCCCCGGCTCGTGTGGCAGGCCGTCCCCCCGGAGGTGCGGGTCGCCTTCCGCCACGTAGGGGGGGTTGCTCAGGACCAGGTGGAAGCGGGCCCCTGCCGGCAGCGCGTGGTACCAGTCGCCCTGCAGGAAGCGGATGTTCTCCAGGTGGAGGCGCCGGGCGTTCTTCTCCGCCACCGCCAGGGCTTCGGGGCTGGCGTCGGTGGCGGTAATCTCCCAGCAGGGCCGTTCGCGGGCCAGCGCCAGGGCGATGGCGCCGGAGCCGGTGCCCAGGTCGAGCGCTTTCACTTTCCCGTGGTCATGGCCTGATGGGGGGGAGGGGGACGGCCGGACACCCCGGTCATCCCCCGGCGGCAGTGGAGAAAGGTTCAACGCCAGCTCCACCAGCCGCTCCGTCTCCGGCCGCGGCACCAGGGTGGCGGGAGTCACCTTCAGCGGCAGAGACCAGAACTCCTTCTCGCCGGTGAGGTAGGCCAGGGGCTCGCCCAACCCACGCCGGCGCAGCAGCTCGCGGTAACGGGCCAGTTGCGCCTCGTCCAGCTCGTGCTCCGGCCAGGCGAAGAGCCAGGCGGGGTCCCGCTCCAGCACATGGGCGAGAATGAGTCGGGCGTCCTCGATGTGTCGCCCCTCTTCCAGTGCCTGGCGAACGGTGGTCACGCGGCGGAGAGTTCGGCCAGTTGCTCGGCCTGGTATTCCTGGAGCAGGGGGTCGATGACGGCGTCGAAGTCACCCTCCATCACCTCGTCCAGCTTGTAGAGGGTGAGGTTGATGCGGTGGTCGGTGACCCGGTTCTGCGGAAAGTTGTAGGTGCGGATCCGCTCGGAGCGGTCGCCGCTGCCCACCTGCAGCTTGCGGTCGGCGGCCCGCTCGCGGTCCTGCCGCTCCTGTGCCTGCGACAGCAGCTTCGCCTGCAGCAGCGCCAGGGCCCGCGCCTTGTTCTTGTGCTGGGAGCGCTCGTCCTGGCACTCCACCACGATGCCGGTGGGCAGGTGGGTGATGCGCACCGCGGAGTCGGTCTTGTTCACGTGCTGGCCACCGGCGCCCGAGGCGCGGAAGGTGTCGATGCGCAGGTCGTTGGTGTCGATCTCCACCTGGTCGATGGCCTCGGCCTCGGGCAGGATGGCCACGGTCACCGCCGAGGTGTGGATGCGCCCCTGGGACTCGGTCTCGGGCACCCGCTGTACCCGGTGCACGCCCGACTCGAACTTGAGGCGGGAATAGACTTCGTTGCCGCTGATGCGCACCACCACCTCCTTGTAGCCGCCCAGTTCACCCGGGCTCTCGCTGATCAGCTCGGTGCGCCAGCCGCGCCGCTCGGCGTAGCGCAGGTAGGCGCGCAGCAGGTCGCCGGCGAAGAGGGCCGCCTCGGCGCCGCCGGTGCCGGCGCGGATCTCCAGGTAGACGTTGCGCTCGTCGTTGGGATCGCGGGGCAGCAGCCGCCGCTTGAGCTCGGGCTCCAGTGTCTCCATCTGGCGGCGCGCATCGGCCATGGACTCCTTCGCCAGCTCCGCCATCTCGGGGTCGTCCAGCATCTCGCGGGCCGACTCCAGCTCCTCTTCTGCCTCCCGATACTGCCGGTAGCAGGCAGCCACCGGCTCGAGCCGGGCGTACTCGCGGCTCAGGTCGCGGAATCGGTCGGCGTCGTTCTGCACCTCGGGGTCGGAGAGCAGGCCGGTGATCTCCTCGAACCGTTCCTGGATCTTCTCCAGGCGGCTGCGGATGCGCTCGTTCATCGATCGAGCTGGAACAGGGTGTTGGCCGCCTCCAGCAGCGCCTTCTGGCCGCTGGAGCCCGCCTCGCGCAGCTGGGAGCTGGGGGTGTGCAGCAGCTTGTTGGTGAGGGTGTTGGCCAGGTACTGCAGCGCTTCCTCGGGCGGGGTACCGTTCTCCACCATGCGCTGCGCCTTGCGCAGGATCTCCTGCTTGATGGCCTCCGCCTGGCCGCGATAGCTCTGGATCAGGGCCACGGCGTCCAGCGAGCGCAGCCAGCCCATGAACTCGGCGCTGCGCTGCTCGATGATCTCCGCCGCCTGCTCGGCCGCCTGCTGGCGCGAGCGCAGGTTCTCCTGGATCACCTCCTCCAGGTCGTCCACGGTGTAGAGGTAGATGTCTTCCAGCTCGCGCACCTCGGGCTCGATGTCGCGCGGCACGGCGATGTCCACCATGAAGATGGGCTTGTGGCGGCGCTGCTTCAGCGCGCTTTCGACGGTGCCCTTGCCCAGCACCGGCACCGGGCTGGCGGTGGAGGAGATGACGATGTCGGCCTCGGGCAGGTGGGCCGGGATCTCGGTGAGGCTGATGGCGAAGCCGTTGAACTGCTCGGCCAGCTCGTGGGCGCGGGTGACGGTGCGGTTGGCGACGATGATGCGTCCGATCCCCTGCTGCTGCAGATGGCGGGCGGTGAGCTCGATGGTTTCGCCGGCGCCGATGAGCAGGGCGGTGAGTTCCCTCAGGTCGGAGAAGATCTGCTTCGACAGGCTCACCGCGGCGAAGGCCACCGACACCGGGCTGTCGCCGATGGCGGTGTCGGTGCGCACCTGCTTGGCGGTGGCGAAACTGTGCTGGAAGAGGCGGCC
>JALWGP010000325.1:2673-7720 GCA_027038775.1 Sedimenticola sp.
CGGCCCAGGTTCTTGCCCAGGGTGCCGGCGTCGCGCGCCGTCTGCCACGCCTGCTTCACCTGGCCCAGGATCTGGGGCTCGCCCAGCACCAGGGAGTTGAGGCCGCTGGCCACGCGCAGCAGGTGCTCCACCGCCTTCTGTTCCTCGTGCAGGTAGAGATAGGGGGAGAGATCTTCCCTCTTCAGCCCGTGGAAGGCGGCCAGCCACTGCCCGACGCGCTCGGGGCTGGCGTCGTTGCCGTGGCAGTAGATCTCGGTGCGGTTGCAGGTGGAGAGGATCACCCCCTCGCCCACGCCCTCCACCTCGGTGAGCGCGCGCAGGGCGCCCACGATGATGTCGGGTCCGAAACTGACCCGCTCGCGGATCTCCACCGGGGCGGTGGTATGGTTGAGGCCGAGAACGAGAAGTGTCATGTATGAATTGCGTATCGCCAGGGCGTACTTTGGGCAAGCTAGCGAAATTCTCCTCCAATCGAAAAGCCTTTGCAACGATTTGCATTTTTGCAACAAGAGGGATTGAGAATTGTCATTGAAAGCGCTTGTCAAAGGAGTTCCTTTGCGTTAATAATTCAAGCACCTTGTGGAAGGTTGCTTTATGGGGGAGGCGCTGGAAGGCCGGAGGAGGAGCCGGTATCCCCAGGAGATTCCAGCGGCAGGCAGGGATTTGCTCGAGGCGTGACGGAGCCGAAGCGTTGCTCCCGCGCAACAAAAAACTATAAAGCCTCGTGTTCAGGAGTGGAGTGCATGAAATCCCGATCCGTGTCCTTGCTGATGACGGCGCTGCTGCCGGCCATGTCCCTGTCCTGGCAGAACGCGCGCGCGGTATCGCCCGATACGCCCTATCCCAAGGGGCAGCCCACCGCCAAGGAGATCATCGAGCAGGTCTATTTCGTCAATCATTTCTATGCCCTCAAGAACTTCGCCATCACCAAGAAGGGGCGCAAGATCACCGTGCTGGTGAGTCGCGCCAAGGGGAAGCGGCCCACCACCAATACCCTGGAGCGGTACCTGAACAACGACTACAAGGACGATCCGGTGATCAAGGCCAAGGACCTGGCCATCTTCCGTTCGGGCAAGCTGCGGGGCACCGGGATCCTCATCACCGACTACGACGACGAGAACAAGAGCCAGTCCTATGTCATCTGGCTGCCGGCGCTGCGCAAGATCCGCCGCTTCGCCCAGCCCGCCCAGGACGACTCCTGGGGCGGCCTGGATTTCACCTTCGGCGACGTGGTGCTGCGCAAGCCGGACGACGAGACCCACGAGTACCTGGGCAAGGAGATCTTCCAGGAGTGCCTCAAGGGGATGGACATTCCCAAGAAGCACCGCAACCGCTACACCCGCCACCTGCCCAAGGAGTCCTGCGCCTCCAAGGGCAAGGAGGTGTACAAGGTGAAGAGCACCACCAAGTTTAAGAACTGGTGGTACGACTACCGCATCAACTACGTGGATACCACCACCTTTGCCGACTACCGCACCGAGTACTTCAAGAACGGCAAGAAGATCAAGTTCATCGACCGGGACTGGCGCAGCCTGGGCCTGGACGATCCCCGGGCGTTGGCCTGGGGCTACTGGTACGGCAAGAACTTCGAGACCGGCCACGAGAGCTGGGCGGTGATCCCCCCCGAGGTGATCAAGTACAACGCCAATTTCAAACCGTCGCTGTGGTCGGAGAAGACCCTGCGCAAAATCAAGAGATAGCAGTTTGAAGGAGTCCCTGACGCCGGGGGCGGTAAGGGATGGACGTGTCAACAAACCAGAGAGAGCCAGGAACGAAAATGATGACAAAGAAGAAACCGATCGCCACGCTGGCTGCAGCGCTGCTGGCAGCCTCCACCACCGCCCTTGCCGGGGTGCCCAAGGACCTGCCCTATCCCGCGTCGGGTGATCTCTCCGCCGACGAGATCGCCCAGCAGGTCTATTTCGTCAACCACTTCTACGCGATGAAGAACTACGCCATCGTCAAGAAGGGCAGGAAGATCACCACCCTCATCCTCAAGGGCAAGGGCGAGAAGCCCACCACCATCACGCTGGAACGCTACCTCAACAACGACTATCCCGCGGACGATCCCATCAAGGCTCAGGACCTGGCCATCTTCCGCTCGGGCAAGCTGCGTGGCACCGGCATGCTGGTCACCGACTACAACGACGACAACAAGAGCCAGTCCTACATGATCTGGCTGCCGGCGCTGCGCAAGATCCGCCGCTTCGCCCAGCCGGCCCACGACGACGCCTGGGGCGGCAGCGACTTCACCTTCGGTGACGTGGTGCTGCGCAAGCCCAAGCACGAGACCCACGAGCTGCTGGGCAAGGAGACCTTCAACGACTGCCTCGGCGCCATGGAGATCCCCAAGAACCAGCGCGGCCGTTACACCCGCAACCTGCCCGAGCCGGCCTGCGAGCACAAGGGCAAGGAAGTCTACAAGCTGAAGAGCACCACCAAGTTCAAGAACTGGTGGTACGACTACCGCGTCAGCTACGTCGACACCAAGACCTTCGCCGACTACCGTACCGAGTATTTCAAGGATGGCAAGATGATCAAGGTCATCGACCGGGACTGGAACGATTCCCCGCTGGACGATCCCCGCGCCCTCTTCTGGGGCTACTGGTACGGCAAGACCCTGGCCACCGGGCATGAGACCTGGGCGGTGATCCCCGAGGGGGTGAGCGTGGCCAACGGCGATTTCCCGCGCAAGCTCTGGTCCGAGCAGACCCTGCGCAAGATCAAGCGATAAGAACCTGGTAACCAAAGGGCGCGCCCGCGGGCGCGCCTCCATCCGGAGAGAGTAATATGTACAAGCGTTCCACCCTTCACCTGGCGGTGCTGGCGGCCCTGTCCCTGCCGGCCGCGGCCAGCGCAAGCTTCTTCGAGGACATCGAGGTCAACGGTTTCCTCAAGAACGAGACCGCCTTCTTCCTGAAAGACGGGCAGAAGACCGGCGAGGCCAAGACCATGCTCGACGACCGGCACGCCAGTGCCGGCGAGGTGATGAAGTTCGAGAACTCGGCCCGCTTCTTCGTCAACGGCCTGCTGGGCGAGGAGTCGAGCTGGCCCCTGGACTTCAACCTGATCTGCGACAGCGAGGGCGTCAACAGCGACTGGCAGTGTCACAAGAACTACACCCAGAACGACTGGTTCCGCGAGGCCTACATCGACACCTCCATGGGTGACATCTCCTTCCGCCTCGGCAAGCAGCAGGTGGTGTGGGGTACCGCCGACGGCATCAAGCTGTTGGACATCATCAACCCCACCGATTTCCGCGAGATGGCGCAGAACGCCATGGAGGATTCCCGCATCCCCATCTGGATGATCAATGCCGAGATGAACGTGGGTGATTCCGGCAACCTCCAGTTCATCGTCTCCGAGAACCGCAAGAACGTCATCCCCGGCCTCAACGACGATGGTGACCAGGGGCATCCCTTCATCATGAAAGGGGTCGATTCCATCACGGGCGAGGTGAACGGGTTTTTGCACGTGACGCCAGCACTGGCGGGAGTCGCGGCGAGCTTCAACGCGGCGGCGTTCGGGGGCATGTTCGGAGGCGTTGCCAGCCCGGCCGGCCTTTTGCCCTTTGCCGGCATGACGGTTGAAGGGTTTGCCGGGATCCAGGTGGACGCGGTCACCCTGCCCGGCGCCATCCTGCTGCCGGGTATGCCGGGATATAACCCGGCCGTGGCCATGCCCGGCTACTATGCCCTGAACAACATCGCGCAGAACGGCCTGGCCGCGGGCGACCCCAACGCCAACAACAACGTCACCAACCTGATGAGCGTGTATGGTCCCCAGGTCACCCAGGTCAACTGGAATCCCGCGGCTCCACAGTCGGCGTTCGAGTACATGCCGAACGCGACCTTCGCCACCTTCAACACCTTCAACACCTTCAATGGCGCCAGCTTCGTGGGTGCAACCGCGGTATACGAGGAGGACAATCCCGATACCTATGAACCCAATGCCGGTTTCCGTTACCGCATGTCCCTGGAGAACGGGCTCAACTTCAGCGTCAACTACTTCTACCACTACAGTGCCAATCCCGAGATCAACATGAGTTGGCACGATGCGGTTACCGGCGAGAAGCTCACGGTGCAAAGGGCCACCGGCGTGGCCGTGCCTGGCGGCATCATGCCCGACATCTCCACCAACATCTCCGTGAACCAGGTTCCCCTGGATGCCAGCGCCAATCCATTGGCCAACCCGACCATTCTGCTTCGTAATGCGGCGGGGCAATACTATGGTGCCTTCGATCCGGCAACGGGCGCCTTCAACGCGAACCAGAATGGTGTCGTCATGGTTATGGAGGAGAGCCGTTCCCGTGTGAGCAGCATCGGCGGCTCCTTTGACTATGGTACCCAGTGGGGTGAAGTGCCGGTGGTGATTCGGGGTGAATTCCTCTACGATCACAACGAAAAGCAGCCCGTGGTGGACAAGTTGCTGCTGGGCATCGGTGATCTGACCAACGCCCTGGTGATGGAAGACATGGACCGCTTCAGCTACGTGCTGGGCGTGGACATCACCGTGATGACCAACCTGCTCATCAGCGGCCAGTTCATCCAGATGATCAACCTCGATTACGTGGATGACGAGCGCACCTGTACCACCCAGACCGGGATCCGGTTCGACTGCTCCCGCTACACCGCCGACTTCTCCACGGTGCACATGACCAACGGACTCAACCAGGGCTGGGAGTACAAGGAGTTCTATTCCCTGTTCCTTTCCAAGCCCTTCGGCGAGAGCCAGCTGGGCCGCTGGAACAACATCGTGATGTACGAGGACGGTGGTGGCTGGTGGGACCGCTTCGACGTGGAGTACTCCTTCACCGACGAGTGGATCGGTTCCGCCGAGATCAACCTCTACTGGGGGGACGAGGACACCACCTTCGGCCAGTTCGAGGAGTCGAGCAACATCCAGGTGGGTATCAAGTACATCTGGGAGTGATGGCCTGAGCCCGGTTGCCGGGGCGGCGTGATTTCATGCCGCCCCGGCGGCTTGCCGTAGGAGCGGCATTCTGCCGCGGGCTTTTGGGGGTTCGGCCCGGGGGCGGGCCTCCTAC
>JALWGP010000326.1 GCA_027038775.1 Sedimenticola sp.
CGCGTCCAGTTCCGGGGGCACCGCTGCCACCACCGCGCGCACCGCCGCCTTGCCCGGCAGCTGTGCGGGATAACCCTGGCCGGTGAGCCGCTCCACACTGAAGAGCACGAGATCGCCGAAGAACTGCCGCTCGAACTCCTCCGCCAGATCCACGGCCTGGTGACGCCGCTCCACGCCGGCCCGGAACTCGGAGGCGCCCGCCTCCTCCAGGGTGCGCCGGTGCAAGAGGGGCAGGTTGGCCGAGAGGAAACGGTCACCCAGCTCCGCCTGCAGCAGCCGCCCCAGCACGGGGCCGGCCATGCGCAGCTTCAGGTGGGCGAAGGGAATGAAGTGGCGCAGCCCCTCGGCGTTCGTCACGTAGTTGCCGGTGTAGACGGTGCGCGCCGGCTGCAGGCTCTCCGTCACCGGCTCGTGGCGGTAGCAGGTGATGCGGGTGGGATGCTCGCCGTCGAAGAAGCGGTCGAGGCGGCGAGCGAAGTCGGCCAACACCGCCAGCCGGTCGTGGGGTTCCTCCAGGCGGCAGCGGTAGGGGTGCGGCTGCGCCGCCGGTGCGAAGCCAAAGAGGTCGGCCATGTCGTGGTAGGCGGCCCCCTCCACCCCTTCCAGGGCGCCGTGGAAGCGGCAGGGATCGGCCGCCTCGCCCTCGCCCACTGCCTCCAGGAAGGCGATCACGTCCTCCAGGAAATTGCCCGCCATCACCGCGGGCGCCACCGGCGGATCGCCCACCACCTTCCCGGTGAGCACCACGGGGCGGTGGCGGGAGAAGATTCGATCCAGGTGGTGGAAATGGTTCACCGCCATCACCTCCCGCGCGCCCTCCTCCCCGCAGCGAAGCACGCGGAAGGCCTCATCGCTGTCGAGGAAGAGGAAGAGCAGCCGTGGCTCCTCACGCGCCAGGCGGGCCAGGTGGAGGTAGACGAGGTTGCGCATGCGCGAGGGCCCCTTGTGCCAGAGGTCGGCGGGCCGCAGGGAGCCCAGGGCACCTTCCAGCGCCGACTCTTCCGGCAGGGAATCGAGCAGTTCCCGCTGGGCCCGCTGGTGGAAGTGTTCCACCTCCAGCCCCTGCAGGTCATAGTGCGCGGCCAGCTCGCCGTGGCGTCGCACCGCGTCCGGGTCGCGACTGTCGTCGGCCACCACCACCCGCACCGCGGAATAGCGCCCCTGGCGACAGCCGCCGTACTCGAAGGCGCGGCACTGCTCCAGCAGGCTCTCCAGGCAGGCTTCGAGCTGGCGCGGCCGGTCGGCCACGGGAATCACCACCACGAAACGGTGGCGCCGGTCTCCACCCATCAGCGTCAGGAGATGTTCCCGCTCGCGGTAGAGCGCCTGCAGCCGTGCCAGCGCTTCCCCCTCCACGCCTGCTTCCCACAGCAGCGTCTCGGCCAACTCCAGCAGTTCGTCGTAGACCGCGAGGGTCTCGGGCAGGTGGCAGCGGGAGAGAGCGGTGGCCAGGCGCGTTCTCAAGCGCGCCACCCGCTCCTCGCCGTGGTGGCGGTCGAGGAAGGCCCTGGCCTGTCCGAAGAAGGTGAAGCCCATCAGCGCCTGGTGCGGTAGTCGGGAAAGGCGTCCCGGTCGATGACGATCTCGATGAGGTTGAGCCCCCGCTCCAGGTCGAGTTCCTCGAACAGGGCGTCCACGTCGCCCCCCCGCTCCACGCGGCGGTGGGCCATGCCGAAGGCGTCGGCCAGCCTGCGGTAGTCGGGATTGACAAAGTCGCAGTCGATGTAGCGCCCCTCGTACTGCTGGTACTGGTTCTTGCGAATGAGCCCCATGGTGCCGTTGTTGAAGAGCACCACGTTGAGGGGGATGCGGTAGTTCACCGCGGTCATCAGCTCCATGCCGCACATCTGGAAGCCGCCGTCGCCGAGGATGGCGAAGGTGGGCGCCTCTTCGACGAAGCGGGCGCCGATGGCGGCGGGGATGGCATGGCCCAGTGAGGAGATACCCGAGTTGGGAAAGTAGCGGTTGCGCGGCGACACCTGGAAGAGGTTCTGGGCGAAGATGATGTTGTCGTCGAAGACCATGAGCGGGCCGGGAAAGCGGCGCTCCAGCGCCCGGAAGAACCGTTCCACCAGGCCGAAGCCGGAGAGGAAGGCGCTGCCCGCCTCGCGCTTGCCGTCGGCGGGCGGGGCCCGGTGTTCCCGCTCCCCGGCGGCCTCCTCCCCGCCCAGCCGCGCCAGCAGGCCGGCGAGCACCTCGCCGATGTCGCCGGCCACTGCCAGGTCGGCGCGGAAGACCTTTTCGAGCTGCTCCGGGTCGTGGTCCACCTGCAGCAGGGTGCGCCCCTCCAGCAGGGCGTCGTCCCAGGTGTAGCTGGTGCGCTCGTTGAAGCCGGCGCCAAGGAAGAGCAGCAGGTCCGCCCGCTCCAGGATATGGCGGCAGGCGTGGCCGCCCGAGGTGACGCCCAGGCTGCCCAGCGACAGGGGCGAGTCCTCGCCGATCACCCCCTTGGCCTTGAGGCTGGTGGCCACGGGCACGCCCAGCCGCCATATCC
>JALWGP010000327.1 GCA_027038775.1 Sedimenticola sp.
GGCCTGACGGATGTCCATGGGACGGCGCACGGGGCCGGCGGCGTAGATGCCGGTGCGGCGGGTCTCGTAGGGGAAGCAGATGAAGTGGGAGTCGGTGAAGCCCCACTTCAGCTGCGGCAGGTCGGTACCCTGGCGGTAGGTAAGGTTGAGGATCGACTCCACCGAGACGGAGGTCTCGTCGGCGGCCTCCTCGGCCTGGGCTTCGAGCTCGGCCTCGCGCTCCTCGTCGCTCAGCCCCTCCAGGGACTCGGTGGCGGCGTAGGGATCGGGGCCGGAGTTGGGCACCATGCCCACGTCCAGCACCACCAGGTCGGCGTGGATCTCGGCGTCCTCGTCGAGGATCTTGTCGTGCATCTTCACCGTCAGGGTGTCGCCGGGAACCACCTCCTTCACGTCACCCTTGGTGAAGATGACGCCGTTCTTCTGGCCGGAGCGGTAGAAGTCCTCGCCCGGGGCGCCAGGGGTGCGCAGGTTGTTGTAGACGATGGTGGTGTCGCAGTCGCCGTTGTGGTGCTTGAAGTAGAGCGCCTGCTTGATGGAGACCAGGTCGCCCACGCCGGAGTCGTAGGGCAGCTCGCCCTCCTTGTCGGAGTTCTGGCCCACGTCCTGGACGAAGACCACTGCCTTGACCTCCTTGCCGTCGGAGGGGCGCTTGATGGGGCCCTCGCCGGCGGCGTTGGCCAGCTCCTCCAGCTCCAGCTGGGTGATGACGTCGGGCGAGTCGCTGTAGTGCAGCTCGCCCAGCACGCTGGGATCCCAGGGGGTGAAGCCGGTGGCCTGGATGATGGAACCGATGTTCTCGGTGACGGTCTCGCCGGATTCCTTGGAGATGTCCACGCTGAAGCGGCCAGGCGCTCCGGAGGTCTTGGTGATGGTGCTGTTGAGGTGGATCGTGATGCGGTCGCTGGCCTCCACCTGCTGGATCAGCTCCAGCACGCCGGTCTCCTCGGGCATGGGCAGGTTGGCGTCGGGGGAGTTGGGCGTGCCGATGGGCGCCGCCTTGAAGGGCACGCGCTTGTGCAGCTTGGCCACGTGGCCGCCCAGGGCGCCGGTCTTCTCCACCAGGTGCACGTTGTAGCCGGCGGCAGCCGCTTCCAGCGCCGCGGTCATGCCGGTGACACCGCCGCCCACCACCAGGATGGTGGGGTTGCGCTCCTGCTGGCCGGAGGGCTGGGGCGGATTCATCTGCTTGATCTCGCCGCAGGCCATGCGGAGGTAGTCCTCGGCCATCTCCTGGGTGGTCTCGCGCGCCTCGTCGGTGTCGGGACGGGCCCAGATCACCCCTTCACGCAGGTTGGCGCGGGTGAGGGCCACCTTGGAGTCGGGGAAGGAGAAGGCGTCCACCTTGGCGCGGCGGGAGCAGGCGGCGACGACGATGTGGGTGACGCCATCGTTGTCGATGTCGTCCTGGATCATCTTCACGCCTTCCTTGCTGCACAGCATCTCGTGCTGCTTAACCACGTTCATGCGGCCTTCCCGGGTGGCCACGTTCTCCAGCGAGGCGGCATCCAGACGATCGCCGATGCCGCAGCCGGTGCAAATATACGCTGCAAATTTCTTTTCGTCTGACATCTGCTCAGCCCTCCGCTCCTGCTACGCGATTGATCACCTGAATGGCCTTGAGCGCGGCGCCGGTGGCGCTCTGCACCGCCCGGTTCACGTCCAGTGCGTCGGCCGCGCAACCGGCGGGGAAGACGCCGCCATTCTTCTCCGAGGGCTCGATGAAGCCCTCGCGGTTGAGCTCCACCTCCACGGGGAACTCGTCGATGCCCACGGAGGGCTGCATGCCGACGGCCAGCACCACCAGGTCGTGCTCGTTGGCGTAACGGTGGTAGCCCTCGGTGTCCACGCCGTTGAGGACGGGGTTGCCGTTCTCCTTGTTGAGGGTGATGGAGGCCACCTTGGACTTGATGAACTTCACGTTGTCCATGGCCTTCACGTTGGCGTAGAAGTCCTCGAAGCGGTCGATGGCGCGGATGTCGATGTAGTAGATGCTCACCTGGGCATCGTCACCGTAGGCGTCCACGACGTAGTGGGTCTGCTTGAGGGAGGCCATGCAGCAGATGCGGGAGCAGTGCCACAGGTGGTTGCGGTCGCGGGAGCCGGCGCACTGGATGAAGGCGACGTTCTTCGCCTCCTTGCCGTCGGAGGGACGCACGATCCTGCCGCCGGTGGGACCCTTGGGGTCGGCCATGCGCTCGAATTCCACGCTGGTGATGACGTTCTCGAAGCGGTCGTAGCCGTAGGGCTGGATCTTCGCCGCGTCGTAGGGCTGCCAGCCGGTGGCCCAGACCACCGCGCCCACGGGGAAGTTGATCTCCTGCTCCTGCATGTCGAGGTCGATGGCGTCGTACTTGCAGGCATCTTTCGCCTTCTGGGCGTCATCGGTGCCGATAATGCGGGGATCCAGCACGTACTTCATGGGGTGTGCCATGACGTGGGGCAGGTAGGCGCCCTTGCGCTTGCTCAGGCCGTAGTTGTGCTCGTCGTCGAACTCGGCCTCCACCGCCTTGGCGCACTCGCCGCAGGCGGTGCAGTTGTCGTTCACGTAGGTGGGCGTGATCTTTACCGTGGCGGTGTAGTTGCCGGGCTCGCCCTCCAGGCCGGTGACCTCGGCGCTGGTGAGGATGGTGAGGTTGGGGTTCATCTTGGCCCGGCGCTGGTTGATCTCCAGACCGCAGGTGGGGTGGCACAGCTTGGGGAAGTACTTGTAGAGCTGGCTGGTGCGGCCCCCCAGGTAGGGGCGTTTCTCGACCAGTACGACCTGTGCCCCGGCTTCAGCGGCTTCGAGCGCGGCGGTCATGCCGCTGATGCCGCCACCGACCACCAGGATGGTCTGGTTTGTGGCTACTACCTCCGTCATGGAATTACCTCCGTTGCGGATTGCGGTTTCTAGGGTTTGGTCTCCCGGCAGTTGGGGAACCGGCATTCTCCGTCGGGCGCAGGCCCGCATTCAAGCTGGCTAAGATACTCCCCTTCGCAATTCCGTTCCATGCCAAAACAATCGAATTTTCAAATATGCTAATAGATGCGCCGTATGTGGCGGGGGTATTTCCCTGCATGGGGCCAGTTATACGCGGGTGGCAAAGGGGTTAACATGCAGAAAAAGTCGGGTTGGACGGCGGTGGATTCTTTTGCAGGGGGTGGCCTCTGCCGGGGCCCTGGCAGGACCGCTACGAGCACGTCCCTGTGTGCTCGGCCTCGGCCATCCCTGGCCTCGGACGTCCTGCCAGGGACCCCGGCAGAGGCCTGCCAGCCTCCGGGACATCACTTTGATCGAGTCTGCGCCGGGTTGAACCACTCCGCAGGCCCCTCCGGCAAACCGGATTCATCCAATACTGAAGGAGCAAGAACCCAGTGAACCAGCACGCCCGGGTGCTCACCCCGGAAGAGTACATCTTCGACCAGGAGCCCTACTACGAGCCGGTGGGCGAGGAGATCGCTGTCTTCGAGGCGGCCTGGCGGAACGGCCTGCCGGTGCTGCTGAAGGGGCCCACCGGCTGCGGCAAGACCCGTTTCATGGAGCACATGGCGTGGCGGCTCCGGCTGCCGCTGATCACCGTCTCCTGCCACGATGACCTCACCGCCTCGGACCTGGTGGGGCGTTTTCTGGTGAAGGGGGGCGAGACGGTGTGGGTGGATGGGCCCCTGGCGCGGGCGGTGCGCAACGGCGCCATCTGCTACCTGGACGAGGTGGTGGAGGCGCGCAAGGACACCACGGTGGTGATCCACCCCCTGGCCGACGACCGCCGGGTGCTGCCCATGGAGAAGGTGGGCGAGCTGCTGGAGGCGCCGCCGCAGTTCTGCCTGGCCATGTCCTACAACCCCGGCTACCAGTCGGTGCTCAAGGACCTGAAGCAGTCCACCCGCCAGCGTTTCGTGGCGCTGGAGTTCGACTATCCCGACGCCGCCCTGGAGCAGAAGATCATAGAAAAGGAGGCGGGCGTCGATTCCGCCACCGCGCGCCAGCTGGTGAAGTTCGCCCAGATGACCCGAAACCTCAAGGGACAGGGGCTGGACGAGGGGGCGTCCACCCGGCTGCTGGTCCATGCCGCCCAGCTCATGGCGGCGGGCATCCCGCCGGTCACCGCTTGCAACAGCGCCATCGCCCAGGCGCTCACTGACGATCCCGACATGCTGGCTGCGGTGAACGAGCTCAGCGCTTCTTTGTTCTGACGCCAAAGCCTCGGGCTCGTGGGGTCCTGCTCGTCTTCGGCGGGAAAGGGCCCGGAGTGAGAGGGCATGAGCTGCATAGCTTCCCCTCCGGTCCTCCGCCGCAAACGCGAAATTATCGAGCGTATTCCCGCCAGCCCGATTCGCCGGGCAACCGTCCAGCGGAAAAATGGGGCCGCGCGAAGCGGCCCCGGTCCTTACTGCGGGCGAATCATGGGCCGCAGCGGGATCGTCTTGTGCTGCGACTGTGGCTTCTGCTCCTTCTTCCCGCTTCCGGGCTGGACGTTGCCTTTCAGGTTGAGTCGTTGCTGGATGATCCTGAGCTGGGAGGCGGGCAGCTTGATGCGCGGTGCACCGAGGAGATGTACCACCTGCTTGTGGCGCCTGTTGGAACTGGCCACGGCGGAACGCTTGGAGGGCGGCACCAGGGATTTGAATGTCCGGTACTGGCCACGCAAGCGCGCCAGGTTCAGCGGGCGCTTACCCGAGAAGTTGAGCAAGACCTTGGGCACTTCCGGATCGGGCGGCATCCGCCAACGGTCTGCCTCCCGGTCCTGGGTGCTGACCAGGCGCAGCGGGATGTTGCGCGCTTTCAGCTTCTGGCATTTCATGTTGTTGTCCTTGCCGCCCCGGTCCACCTCGCACTGGATGCTTTCGAGGTAGCCCTGGCCGTTTCCGAAGAACTGGAAGCCCCGTGGATCCTTGCCGGTGATGCCATCGATGTAGCCCTGGACGACCCGCCGGTTGAGGCCGAACTGAACGAAATGGCTGGAAGAAGGCGGTGACTGGATGTTCTTGGTGACGAAACCGGGGCCCTGCCAAGTGCAGTAGGTCAGCTTTTCGCCCAGCATGCCGTCGCCATCCAGGTTGAATATCGGTGCGGACACTGCCATCGCCCAGCCGGACTCGCCTTTGTTGGTGCGCACCTCGATCGGCATGTTGCGCCACTGGCGGCGTTTCCATTCCAGCTTGGCGATGCTCAGGTAGGCCTTGAGCTCTCGTTGGTCGGGGGCGATATGCAGCTTGGCCACCACCCTTCCGGGGCTTCCGCCCTCCTCGGAGTCGCCTCGCACCGGAGAGCCGAAATTGGCCTTCGCGAGCTCATCATTCAATACCTTGGTGGGGTTCACGAAGCGCGTCTTGTAGCAGTCGCTGAGATAGATGTCCGGCATGATGGCAGCGCGCTGCTCGGCCAAAAAACGATTGTTGGCATAGAAATCACCCAAGCCTTTGCAGCTGTTCTTGAAATCCTTGTCGCAGCCGAGGGCGGCCTTGAGCAGCAGGTTGTATTCCCGACGCCAGGCGTCGCGCTGACGCTGGATGTAGGAAACCCGCTGGTTTCTCTTCTGTTTCGTGGTCCCCATGGCAAACATTTTCCGTGTGCTCGGGTCGAGAATCATGTTTGCGTCGTCGATGACGGCGCGGAGTTCCCACAATCCGGCAACCATCATGCCGATGTAGTCATCCTTGGTTGGCTCATGCAGGGGGTTTTCCCAGGGGTAGTCCGCCACCACCTTGTAAGGCTGTACGTAAAGCTTGGTGATGACCGGCTCGCCGCTGGTGTTGAGGAACTTCTTGTAATAGTCGTTCAGTTCCGATGCCTTGGTCGGCGGGGTCAGCGAGGAGCCGGTGCTGTACACATGCAGCTCCACATTGTTACTGCCAAAGGACTGCTCCATTTTCTCGCCGTAGTCGATGTTGGCATTGGCCTCGTAACCTGCCCCCTTGGCCCCGATTCCCGTCTCGGTGAGGAATTTCGAGGTGCTTTCCAGGTCCTGGCGGGTGATGGTGGCGGTCCCGATGAACTCGCGCCCTTTCTGGATGCCCACGACCAGCGCGTCGCCGCAGCGCTGTTTGAACTCGGCTTTTCCCGCCGGGTTGGTCAGGAGGTTCGCGATGCCGGGCTTGAAGTGAATGCTGTTTACGTCCAGAAAACGGGGCGGCTGGTAATAATAGGAAGAGGCCAGCAAGGCCAGGCTGTAGGTGCTGCTCTTGGTCTTGCCCACCACGCTGGTCTTGTTGTTGGCCGAATAGGTGCCGCCTCCGGCCAGGATTTTTAACGAGGCCTTGATTGACAGGTTGGACTCGGCTGCCACTTCGGAGGTGTTCTCCACCAACCGGTAGGTTTCACCTTGGGGGGGTGTGTCGGTTGCGGTGGCGATGGTGTTGCTGGCGTCATACTCCACGCAAGGGGCGGAAAATTGCTGAGTCTGCAAGTTGTACCCCCAGCCGTAGTACACCCCCGGCATCGGATCCACTGCAAGCGTGGTTACGGGCATATCGGCCTGGGCCAGGCTGGTGGTGATGGCCGCTGCCAGGGCGGTCAGCTTTGGAACAGGTTTCATCATGATTACCTCTACTGCTGGCGTGGAAATGCGCTTGGGCCGCTGGGTTTCCACGATGTGGGGTGATACGGCTGCTTCATGCAAACCAAGTGATCTTGATGCCGGTTCAGCGGCCGGGACAGGGGCCGATGCGTTTGCCGCTCATTTTCTGTCTCATGGGAGGGGCGCCCGGCGCCTCAATGGTGGCCTCTCCCTCGTAGCTGTCTCCGTGATAGGTGATGCTGCCGCGGGTCACCACCTTTCCTTCCGGGTTGTTGCACACCACCTTCCAGTGGACGGTGTCCCCGGAGATCTTTTCCGTGGTCATCTCGCAGTCTCCCCCCTGCTGGCGGCTGTCCTGGCTTGGCAGAAAATCATCCGGTCCAAGGCACTGCCGCATGGTGAAGGGGGGCATGCCCGTGGGCATGCCCGGCATCTCCATGCGCGTGGTAACCTCCCACTCTCCGGGGTTGAGGTTAACGCGGTGGTCATCAGAGGCGCTGCAAGACATGAGCAGCCCGCCCAGTAACAGGGCGCCAATGGCATAACGGCAACACTGCAAGTGCTTCATGGCTTTTCTCCAACTCTAAGGCCAATATCGTGCGGCCTATTGCCCTTGGATCTACATGGGATTATCGAAAGGACACCTCCTGGAAACAATGAGATATCTGGCCAGTGCTGACTTGTGTCAAATCGAAAAAAAACAAATCAGCCAGGTGCCGTTTTCGAGACTTGTTGCAAGGTTGAACTCCAACCTACAATGACAAAATGAATAAATTTGGTTTGCACATCGCCGTACAGGAGGCCCCTTTCGATGCCGCCGCCGAGGAGCAGGCGGTGCGTGCCGCCAATCCCAAGGTGGGGGCGGTGGTCACCTTTCTTGGCCTGATGCGCGATCTCAATGAAGGGGACCGGGTGGAATCGATGACCCTGGAGCACTACCCCGGTATGACCGAGAAGGCGCTGACCGCCATCGTCGAGGAGGCGGCTTCACGGTGGCAGCTGGAGGGGATCCGGGTGATCCACCGGGTGGGGGAACTCCGGCCCGAGGAGCCCATCGTGCTGGTCACCGTGGCCAGCCGCCACCGCGGCGACGCCTTCCGCGCCTGTGAATTCATTATCGACTGGCTCAAGACCCGTGCTCCTTTCTGGAAAAAGGAGCGGACCGCGAAAGGTGAGCGGTGGGTGGAGGCGAGGGAGTCGGACCGGGAG
>JALWGP010000328.1 GCA_027038775.1 Sedimenticola sp.
CGGCTACTCCATGCGGGGCCTTGCCGCCGCCTTCCGCCACGAGGCCGCCTTCCGCCAGGAGCTGGCGGCCACCCTGGTGCTGGTTCCCCTGGCGCTCTGGCTGGGGGAGAACGGCGTGGAGCGGGCCCTGCTGGCCGGGAGCTGGCTGCTGGTGCCGGTGGTGGAGCTGCTCAACTCGGGGCTGGAGGCCATCGTGGACAGGGCCAGCCCCGAACACCACGAGCTGGCGGGACGCGCCAAGGACATGGGCTCGGCAGCGGTGCTGCTGGCCATGGGTCTGGCTGCGCTGGTCTGGGTGCTGGTGCTGGTGTAATCCCGTCTTGCGTCAGGTCAAGGCCGCCGCTGTTTCGCCGCGGCAAGATCGGCTAACATGCCGTCCACGGACAACCACGGGACAATGTCATGACCGCCCTCATCTGCGGCTCCTTCGCCTACGACACCATCATGGTGTTCCACGACCGCTTCCGCAACCACATCCTGCCGGAGCAGGTGCACATCCTCAACGTCTCCTTCCTGGTGCCCGACATGCGCCGCGAGTACGGCGGCTGCGCCGGCAACATCGCCTACAACCTGCAGCTCCTCGGCGGCGACGGCCTGCCCATGGGCACCGTGGGCGGCGACTTCGGCCCCTATGCCCAGTGGATGGCGGACAACGGCATCAGCCGCAGACACGTCACCGAGGTGGCCGGCGAGTACACCGCCCAGGCCTACATCACCACCGACCAGGACGACAACCAGATCACCGCCTTCCATCCCGGGGCCATGAACCATGCCCACATCAACCGGGTGGACCAGGCAAAGGACGTCACCCTCGGGCTGGTCTCGCCCGACGGCCGCCAGGGAATGATCGAGCATGCCGAGCAGTTCGCCGAGGCGGGCATCCCCTTCATCTTCGACCCGGGGCAGGGGATGCCCATGTTCGACGGCGACGACCTCAACCGTTTCGCCAGCCAGGCCAGCTGGCTCGCCTTCAATGACTACGAGGCCAAGCTGATGCAGGACCGCACCGGCAAGACCATCGAGGCGCTGGCGCGGGAAGTGGAGGCGGTCATCGTCACCAAGGGGGGCGAGGGCTCCCGCATCTTCACCGACGGCAGGGTGGTGGAGATCCCCGCCGCCCGCGCCGAGCGCGTCGTGGATCCCACCGGCTGCGGCGACGCCTACCGCGCGGGACTCCTCTACGGCCTGCAGAACGGCATGGACTGGGAGACCACCGGCCGCATCGCCGCGCTCATGGGCGCCATCAAGATCGAGCACGCCGGCACCCAGAACCACCGCTTCACCATGGACGAGTTCCGCGCCCGTTTCCGCGAAAACTTCGGCTACAACTTCTGACAGGACCCTCCCCATGAGCGAAGCCTGCGACTGCACCCCCACCGTCACCGACCTCAAGCCCTACGAGGAGGCGCTGGAGCTGCTGCTCTCCCACGCCCACCCGGTGGCGGAGCAGGAGATCCTGCCGCTGCACCAGGCACTGGGCCGCGTGCTCGCCGAGCCGGTGCGCTCCACCATCGACGTGCCCGGCTGGGACAACAGCGCCATGGACGGCTACGCCGTGCGCGTGGCCGACATTCCCGCCGAGGGCACCCGGCTGACGGTCTCCCAGCGCATTCCCGCGGGCACCGCGCCCCGACCCCTGGAGCCAGGCACCTGTGCCCGCATCTTCACCGGCGCGCCGGTGCCCGAGGGGGCCGACGCGGTGGTGATGCAGGAGCAGACCTGCCGCCAGGGCGACGAGGTGATCTTCAACAAGGTGCCGCAACCCGGCGCCAACATCCGTCGCGCCGGCGAGGACATCGAGTCGGGCTCGGTGATCATCGACGCCGGCACCCGGCTGCAACCGCAGCACCTGGGGCTGGCCGCCTCGGTGGGCGTGGCGGAACTGGCAGTGAAGCGCCCCCTGAAGGTGGCGGTGCTGGCCAGCGGCGACGAACTCCTGATGCCGGGCGAACCCCTGCGTCCCGGCATGATCTACAACTCCAACATTTTCACCGTCTCCGGCCTGCTGCGCGCCATGGGCTGCGAGGTGATCGACCTGGGCCAGGTGGCAGACACCCTGGAGGCCACCAAGGCCGCCCTGGCGGAAGCGGCGGAGCAGGCCGACGTGGTGGTGGCCTCCGGCGGCGTCTCGGTGGGCGAAGAGGACCACGTGAAGCCGGCGGTGGAGGCGCTGGGCGAGCTCAACCTCTGGAAAATCGCCATCCGTCCCGGCAAGCCCCTGGCCTTCGGCCACATCGGCGACACCCCCTTCATCGGCACGCCGGGCAACCCGGTATCGCTCTTCGTCACCTTCCAGCTCTTCGCCCGCCCCTTCCTCCTCAAGGCCATGGGCCTGGGCGAATTCCGCAACCGCGCCATCCGGGCCGTGGCCGCCTTCGACTGGCCGAAGCCGGACAAGCGCCGGGAGTTCCACCGCGCCCGTCTGACGCGGGGCGCCGACGGCGGGAACCTGGTGGAGGTCTATCCCAGCCGCTCCTCCGCCGTGCTCAGCTCCGTCACCTGGGCCAACGGCCTGGTGGCGCTTCCCGAAAACCGGGTGATCCGCGCCGGGGACGAGGTGGAGTTCCTGCCCTTCTGCGAACTGATCGGGTGGGGCTCGTGATCCGGCTGCTCTACTTCGCCAGCCTGCGCGACCGCCTGGGCATGGACAGGGAGGAGCTGGCGCTGCCGGAGGAGGTGAAGAACGTGGCCGCCCTGCGCCGCTACCTCGCCGCCCGCGGCGCGCCCTGGAACCAGGTCTTCGACGAAGCGGAGACCGTGCTGGCCGCGGTCAACCAGGAGATGGCCCAGGACGACACGCCGGTGCGCGACGGCGACGAGGTGGGCTTCTTCCCGCCCGTGACCGGCGGATGAGCTCGGCATTCGATTGACAATCATCAATTCCAAACGAGGGCTGCGGCAGTAACCTGAAAAATTGGGATTCCGACCGTCTCGGAATCCATGCAACGAGCCGCCGCCATGTTCGAAAAGGATCCCCGCACCTTCTCTCCCGAATACAAGAACCTGTCGCCCGAACAGAAGGCGATGGTAAAGCTGGAGATCTCCCTCAGCCGGTTCTTCAAGCACTTCGACAACAGCGTACGCCGCTGGGAGCGGATGATCTACCCGGCCATCCTCGTCTTCGGCCTGCTGGGGCTCTCGGGTTTCTATCTCATCTACCACGTCACCAAGGACATGCACGCCATGTCCCAGTCCATCGATCCGGCCATGGAGAGCAACATGGCGCAGATGGCGAAGAACATCGCCGAGCTGTCGCAGAACATCTCGGTGATGACCGCCCAGATCAACGTGCTGGTGCAGAACATCCAGAACATGGACGGCAACATCGCCACCATGAGCGGCAACCTGAGCGACGTGAGCCTCTCCCTGCACCGGGTGAACGACAGCATGGACCTGCTCACCGAGGACATCGACGCCATGTTGGCCGACACCGGCACCATGGCCGACAGCATCACCAGCATGAACCGCTCCATCCTCGCGGTGACCGGCGACATCCGCGAGATGAACCAGTCCATGCGCGCCATCACCGTGAACACGGGGCTGATGGGCCGCGACATGCGGCAGATGAACAAGCCCATGCGGGTGATGAACAGCGTGATGCCCTGGTAGGAGCGGCGCCCCCGCCGCGAACCATTTGAAGTTCGGCCCGGGACGGGCCTCCTACCGTCTGGTTTCCAGCAGCGGCAGCACCGCCTCCGGCACCAGCCAGCGCACGCTGCGCCCCGCATCCAGCCGTGCGCGGATATCGGTGGCCGAGATGTCGAGCTGGGTCACCGGCTGGAAGAGGATCCTGCCGGCCGGCGCCCGCACAAGCTCTTCCCGCATCGCAGTGATGCGCCCTTCCACCAGGGCCTCCAGCGGCGTTTCCAGGTAGAGCGCCTCCCCCGGCCGCTCCATCACCACCAGGTGGGCCAGCCGCAGGATGCGCTCCGGCTCCCGCCAGGTGTGGAAGGCGGCGAAGGCGTCGCGCCCCAGGAGCAGGCAGAGCGGCACCTCGTCGCCCAGCTCCCGGCGTAGCGACTCCAGGGTGTGCACCGTGTAGGAGGGCTCGTCGGAATCGATCTCGCGCCGGTCCACCACGAACCCCGGCTGGTTCGCCACTGCCGCCTCCAGCATCTCCAGGCGGAGTTCGGCGGAGAAGCGGGGCGGCGCCCGGTGCACCGCCTTCCCCAGTGGCACGAGACGCAGCTCTTCCAGCCCCAGCGCCTCGAACACGTCCAGGGCCGTGCGCAGATGGCCCAGGTGAACCGGGTCGAAGGTGCCGCCGAAGATGCCGATCATCTGAAATCCCTGTGACGAACGAGTGGAAAATTCACGTAACATTACCCCAGGAAACAGCCAGCGGAAAATCTCCCGGGGCCGGAGTTCAGAGAAAGGCCATGATCGACTACACCAAATTCGAAAAAGCGCTCCAGCACCTGGAGGCCCAGTTCCAGAATTACCGCACCCTTGATCCCTCCTTGCCGCGACTGCTCCAGGAAGCGGTGGCTGAATCGGTGGTGCAACGTTTCGAAACCACCTACGACTGCTTGTGGAAAGTGCTGAAACGCCACCTGATGGAGAAACTGGGTATTCCGGAAGTGCCCAACAGTCCCAAACCGGTCTTTCGCCTGGCTCATGAAAACCGTCTTCTGCCGGGCAATATCGAAGACTGGATCGAGTACGCCAACCTGCAGGTTGCCACGGCACACGATTACAGTGGAGAAAAGGCACAAAAGGCGCTGGAACGGATGGAGGATTTCATTCGCGACGCCATCGCCCTGCACGAGCGGCTCAGCGGAAAACCGTGGCGATGAACATTCCTTCGCAACTGAGCGACCGGCATCTCGCGGAGGTCCGCTCCCTTCTGGAGCGGCATCTGCCCGGCGTCGAGGCCTGGGCCTATGGCTCCAGGGTCAAAGGCACCGCCAGGCCCTGGTCCGATCTCGACCTGGTAGTCTTTGCCGAACCCGACCGGCAAAAGGCCGTGACTGAGCTGCGCGAAGCTTTCGAGGAGAGCGACCTGCCGTTTCGGGTCGATCTTTTCGTCTGGGACGAAATACCGGACTCCTTTCGGGAAAACATTCGCAAGGAGCACGTCGTTCTGACTGGTGAAAGAAAAAAGTGAATGAGATGGCAACCACGGAATCAAAAGAGACCCGCTGGCGCCAGCGGCTGGAGAACTTCCGCCTGGCGCTGGGCGAACTGACCGAAGCCTGTGCGAAAGGGGACTATACCCGCCTGGAACGGGCGGGCCTGGTGCAGACCTTCGAATTCACCTTCGAGCTGGCGTGGAAGACGCTGAAGGATCTGCTGGCTCATCTGGGACTGGAGGCCAACTCCCCTCGTGAAGCCATTCGCCAGGGGTTCAGTGCCGGCCTGCTCACGGAAGAAGAGGCCGAGGCGCTGCTCGATGCCTTGAACAAGCGGAATCTGCTGGCTCACACCTACCGGGAAGATCTTGCCCTGGAGGCGGAAACGCTGATCCGGGAGCGTTACTGCCCCGTACTGAGCTCGGTGCTGCAACGGTTGGAACAGCGCCAATGAACGACGGCATCAAGCCGGCCCACCGCAAGACGCTCATCGAAATCCTCGCGGCCAACCCGAAGGTGGAACAGGTGGTGCTCTTCGGCTCGCGTGCCCTGGGCAACCATCGTCCCAACTCGGACATCGATCTGGCGCTCTATGGAAAGGCCCTCGACCTGGACGACCTGGCCCGGTTCCAGGAAGAGATCGAGGCCACCACCATTCCCCATCAGGTGGATCTGTTGCTCATCAACCGGATCGGGAACAAAAGGCTCCGTCGCCATATCGAGGAAGAGGGCGTGGCCTGGTTCCGGCGCACGCCCTCTTCCACCACGGTTGCCACCTGAACCTGCCGGTCAGGTTACTGCCGCACCTGGCCGTCCCCCAGCACGATGAACTTCACCGAGGTGAGCCCCTCCAGCCCCACGGGGCCACGGGCGTGGAACTTGTCGGTGGAGATGCCGATCTCGGCCCCCAGGCCGTACTCGAAGCCGTCGGCAAAGCGGGTGGAGGCGTTGACCATCACCGAGCTGGAGTCCACCTCCTGCAGGAAGCGGCGCGCCTTGGTGTAGTTCTCGGTGACGATGGCGTCGGTGTGGCGGGAGCTGTGGGCCTCGATGTGCTCCATGGCCTGGTCGATGCCGTCCACCACGCGGATGGAGAGGATGGGGGCCAGGTACTCGGTGTCCCAGTCCTCCTCGGTGGCGGGCAGGCACTTTTCGCCCAGGATGGTACGGGTCTTCTCGCAGCCGCGCAGCTCCACCCCCTTTTCCCACATCGCCTCGGCGAGGCGCGGCAGGAAGTCGGCGGCCACGGTGTCGTGCACCAGCAGGGTCTCCATGGTGTTGCAGGTGCCGTAGCGCTGGGTCTTGGCGTTGAGGGCCACGTCGAAGGCCTTCTGCGGGTCGGCCTCGTCGTCCACGTAGACGTGGCAGATGCCGTCCAGGTGCTTGATGACGGGCACCCGCGCCTCGTTGCTGATGCGCTCGATGAGCCCCTTGCCGCCACGCGGGATGATGACGTCGATGTACTCGGGCAGGGTGATCATGGCGCCCACGGCGGCGCGGTCGGTGGTCTGCACCACCTGCACGCTGTCGCCGGGCAGGCCGGCCTTCTCCAGCCCCTCCCGGATGGCGGCGGCGATGGCCTGGTTGGAGTGGAAGGCCTCGGAGCCGCCGCGCAGCACGGTGGCGTTGCCCGACTTGAGGCAGAGCGCCGCGGCGTCCGCGGTGACGTTGGGGCGCGACTCGTAGATGATGCCCACCACGCCCAGGGGCACCCGCATGCGCCCCACCTGGATGCCCGAGGGGCGGTACTTGAGGTCGAAGATCTCGCCGATGGGGTCGGGCAGGGCGGCGATCTGGCGCAGCCCCTCGATCATGGTGTCGATGCGCGCGGGGGTGAGTTCCAGGCGGTCGAGGAGGGCGTCGGAGAGACCCTTTTCGCGGCCCGCCTCCAGGTCCTTGCGGTTCTCCCCGGCCAGCTTCTCCCGGCTGCGGTCGAGAATGTCGGCCATGGCCTCGAGGGCGGCGTTCTTCTGCGCGGTGGTGGCGGCGGCCAGCACCCGCGCGGCGGCGCGGGCCCTGCGGCCGGTCTCCTGCATGTAGGCTTGTACGTCGTCGATGGTCATTTTTCCG
The DNA here is from genome assembly GCA_027038775.1 of Sedimenticola sp. Taxonomy (GTDB): domain Bacteria; phylum Pseudomonadota; class Gammaproteobacteria; order Chromatiales; family Chromatiaceae; genus Thiolapillus. The sequence goes on from JALWGP010000328.1 coordinate 7,143, forward strand.
TTTCGGTCCAGTTGTGGTGGCAAAACATTCGCGGCGGGGGCGCCGCTCCTACAGGTTGCCCGCGGCGGCGAGGGGCCAGAAGCGCTCCATCTCCCCCGCGCCGGCCATGGCCAGCAGGATCTGCTCCAACTGCAGCCAGGGATCACCGGGCTGCGCTCCCTTGATCATGGCATCGGCCGCCTCGCACTGGAACAGCAGCGCCTGCCACTGCGCCGGTTTCATCCGTTTCATCCCCTCCGCCACCAGCTTCTGGCGGTTCTTCCAGACGCCGGCGTCGGCCAGGGCCCGCGCCAGGGGAGTGCCGCGCTCCACGGCCGCGGCCAGCCCCGCCAGGGCACGCACTTCGCGCGCCAACGCCCAGAGCACCACCGGCAGGGCCACCCCTTCGCCCTGGAGTCCCGCCAGGATGCGCAGGGCGCGCTTCGCCTTGCCCGCCAGCGCCGCGTCCACCAGGGCGAAGACGTCGAAGCGGGCGCTGTCGGAGATGGCGCGGCTCGCCTGCTCCAGGCTCACGGGCCCCTCCCCCTGCAGCAGCAGGAGCTTCTCGATCTCCTGGC
>JALWGP010000329.1 GCA_027038775.1 Sedimenticola sp.
GATCTCTACTACCGGCTGAACGTCATCGAGCTCACCATGCCCTCCCTGCGGGAAAGGCCCGAGGACATCCCGGAACTGATCCGGCACCTGCTCGACTCCATCGCCCGCAACTACCAGCAACCGCCTCCCCGGATCGAGGCGGACGCCCTGCAGGCACTGCAGGGCTACCGCTTCCCCGGCAACGTGCGGGAACTGGAGAACATCCTGGAGCGCGCCTTCGCCCTGTGCGAAGAGGGGGTCATCCGCCGGGAGGATCTCGGGCCCCTCTCCGAGGCCGGCGTTCCGGCCGCCGCGACGACCGGCTCCTGCGCCCGCGGACCCGAGGAGAACCTGGAGGACTACCTGGCGCGCATCGAGCGGGAGGCGCTGGAGGAGGCGCTGGCCGCCTGCCGCTGGAACAAGACCGCCGCGGCCAAGCGGCTCGGCATCAGCTTCCGCTCCCTGCGTTACCGCCTGTCGAAGCTGGGCCTGGACCAGCAGGAAGAGTAGTCACCGCCTCCAGCACCGCGCACCACGCATTGGCCAGGTTGCGCCGGTCGTACCCGCCGCCGCCCAAGATCAGCAGCGGAACCCCCATTTCGGCCAGCGACCGGGCGACCCCGGCATGGGTCGCCGGCGAAAGAGCGAGATGCGTGATGGGATCCCCCGCGATGCTGTCCGCGCCCGCCTGGAGAATGAGAAACTCCGGCCGGTGACGCCGAAGGAAGGCCTCGGCCCGGGGCCACAGCTTGCCGAACAGCTCGTCGTTCGCCTCCGGCGGCAGCGGCACGTTCATCTTACGGCCCGCCCCCGCGCCCCGGCCCGTCTCTGTGGCCGAACCGGTGCCGGGGTAGAGGAAGCGGCCATCCTCGTGGAAATCGACGAAGATCACCTCCGGGTCCGCCTCGAAGGCGTAGAAGACGCCATCCCCGTGATGGGCGTCGATGTCCACGTAGCCGACCCGTTCCACGCCACACCGCTGGCGGAGGTATTCGATGGCGATGCCGCAGTCGTTGATGGCGCAGAAGCCGGCGGCCCCATCCCTGCGGGCGTGGTGCAGGCCGGCGATGGGCACGAAGGCGTGTGCGCAGCGCCCCTCCACCAGCGCCTCGACCGCATCACACACGGTGCCGGCCACGGTGAGCGCCGCCTCCCGGATCCCCCTGAAGGCGGGGGTGTCGCCCTGGTCGAGGAACCCGCTTCCCGTCCGGGACTTCTCCTCCAGTAAAGCAAGATAGCGGGGCGTGTGAAACAGGAGGAGCAGACCGGGGCTTCCCGCCACGGGCTGCCGGAGCTCCACGCGCCGGTCCAGTTTCCTGCGCAGGAACTCCCGCTCGAAGGCCACCATGCGGTCATTGCCGAAGGGGTGGCCTTCCCCGAACCCGTAACGGGCCAGCTCCTCACCGAGGTAGACCCAGGTGGCATCCATGGGAAGAGCGCCCCGCCGAGGCGGGGCGCAGCGAACAAGGTCAGTTTCTGGGCGTGTAGGTGAACTTCTGGCCGCTGACGGTGGCCTCGTACATCAGTCCTCCCTTGGGAATGATGAAGGTCGCCATCCCCTTGTTGTACCGGTTGCCCATGGTCTCCGCGTTGTTCGGGCCGCCACTGACGGTGGCCGAGCTGCCGGCGGTGGTGGCCTGGGCTTGCGCTGCTGCAGTGATCACCACGACGCCGGCTCCGGCCCCGAACTCGAAGTTGCCGCTGGTGAATTCACGGAAGGCGCGCTCATCCTCGAAGAAGACGATTTCGCTGAAGGCCTGCCCCCCCAGCTGGAAACCGAGGGAGACCTGGGTCACCGAGCTATCCCCCACGTAGCGCCCCTGGGCATAGACCCGCCCCTTTCCGTAGGCGCCGCCCACGCCGATGCCACCCTTGCCCACGGTGGGAAACACCGCATACCCATAGCTGGTCTCGAAAAACCTCGCACTGGCATCGGCATCCTTGAACATGCGAATGGCGGCCTCGTACTCGTCCGCCAGCGCCAAGCCGGCAACCATCATCAACACCATGGACACTACCGATCTCACAATCGTCGTTCTCATCACCTTATCCCCTGAAAGTCGATTCACAACCAGACGCCGGCCATTGGAGCAGAGGCCCCGCCACTTTGCAATCACCCGCCGGAAATTTCGGGTATAATCCACCTCCCCAACCGCCCCTAGCTCAGCTGGATAGAGCGCAGCCCTCCGGAGGCTGAGGTCAGAGGTTCGAATCCTCTGGGGCGGGCCATGCATTCCCACGAAGTCACCACCCCAGGCACTTCCCCTGCCCCGCTTTCCGGCTCCGGCCCTGCTCACTCGCGTATGGCCGGGGTCTCGATCTTCAGCCCGTTGCCGCGCGCGGTGACATAGATCTCCAGGTTGATGTACTCGTCCGACCCCGGCAGGAAGGGCTCGGCCCGGAAGGAGGCGAGGCACTCGCTGAACCTGCGGTGCAGGCTGGTGACACGGCTGGTGGAGAGACGGTAGACGGGAAAGCCGTTGCTCTGCCCCTGGTTCAGGATCTGACCGCGCAGCCAGGCGCCCCGGTGCTGATCGTGGCAGTGGTAGCAGGCCATGTCGAGCTGGCCGAAACGCTGGTGGTAGAGCCGCTCCCCCTCGCGAAAGAAAGGTTCCATGGGGCCGTCGGTCTGCACCTGGATCTCTTCGCCACGCGCCAGGTAACGGACATAGGTCTCCAGCCCCACCAGCTCCCTGCAGTCGTAGACGTAGGGGAAGTTATCCATGCGCTCCTCCCAGCAGATGTTGATCTGCTCCTGGAGCGTGACGGGGCGCTCCTGCTCCTCGCTGTACCGCGGGAAGGTGGCAATCCTGCGCTTGTCCAGCCGGACGCCCTCTGCGCCGTGGCAGTCCGCGCAGCTGTGGCCCTCCTCGTCGGGACGGTGGAACAGCTGGCGGCCGTACTCCACCGTCTCCATGCCGGGGTTGGCGAACTCGTCCTCCTGCATCTGCCGGGTCTCCTCCGAGAGGAAGGCGCTGCCCGACACGGGTTCGAAGCCGGGGTCCCAGGCCTGGGCGGCAGCTGCCGCCAGCAGTGCAGGGAGCAGCGTCCAGCGGATCACTTCTCCCCCTCCTTCAGGGTCATCAGGTAGGCCACCACGTCCTCCACTTCCTGGGGAGAGAGAATGGTCCTGCCGCGCCAGGCCTCGGCCACACGGTGGAAATGTTTCGGGTCCCGATAGTAGCCGGGCATGATGGTGGCCGGATTGAGCCGTTTCTCGTCCACCACGCGCAGCCGGATCTGGCCCTCGGTGAGGCGCGACGCAATCCCGTACAGGGAGGGCCCCACGGTGCCGTGGAACTCCTCTTCCGGGATGGGAAGACGATGGCAGGCCAGGCAGTTCCCCTTGGAACGATCGATCACCAGCCGCCGTCCGCGGGTGGCGTCTCCCTTCAACCCGGCCAACGGCTCAGGGATCGCGTATCCCACCTGCCGCCACTGCACATACGGCTCCGCCAGCGCGCAGGAAGCAGACAAGAGCAGCAGGAAAGCGGGCAGAGACCTGCTCACCGGCTTCGAACCTCGCACCACATGGCGAAAATCGCGCCCCCGCATCAGCATTCTCGGTCGTTCTATTCTGGCATCTTCCACGTCCCCTTGCATGCCATCCGAAGAAACCCGGCAGGCGACACCCTCTTCTGATACACTGCGCGCTCCCCGGATGCCGACCGGTTTGCACTCCCTCCCGGGGAGGCGCACCTTCCGCTTCCCCTTTCCGCTTCCGCCCGTTCCAGGCCCGGCCACACAGACGCCACCCGACGGGCTGCACCAGAGATTCCCCCATCATGAAATTCGACGATCTTGGCCTTTCGGCCGGACTCCTGCGCGCCATCGGCGAACAGGGATACACCACACCCACCCCGATCCAGCACCTGGCCATTCCCCCGATCCTCCAGGGCAAGGACCTGATGGCGGCCGCCCAGACCGGCACCGGAAAGACCGCGGCCTTCCTCCTGCCCCTGCTGCAACGCATGGAGAGCTCGCCGCCGGGGAAAAAACCGGGTCCCCCGCAGGCACTGGTGTTGACGCCCACGCGAGAACTGGCTGCCCAGGTAACCCGGAATGCAGAAGCCCTGGGGCACCACCTCCCGCTGCGCACCGCCGTGGTCTTCGGCGGTGTGAAGATCGCCCCCCAGGCCAGGCAACTCCGGCAAGGGGTCGCCCTGCTGGTGGCCACCCCGGGGCGTCTGCTCGACCACGCGCGGCAGGGCAACCTGGATCTCTCCCGGGTGAAGACGCTGGTGCTGGACGAGGCCGACCGCATGCTCGACATGGGCTTCATCCACGACATCCGCAGGCTGCTGGCCCTGCTTCCGCCCACCAGGGAGCGGCAGAACCTCCTCTTTTCGGCCACTTTCTCGAACGAGATCAGGAATCTCGCCCGCGGACTGATGAATCACCCCGAGATGGTGGAAGCGGGCACACCCAACACCGCCACGCCCCGGGTCTCGCAAGTGGTCCATCCGGTAGACCGCCGGCGCAAGCGCGAACTGCTCAGCCACATGATCGGTTCCCGGCAGTGGCAGCAGGTGCTGGTCTTCACCCGTACCCGCCACGGAGCCAACCGGCTGGCGCGGCAACTGGAGCAGGATGGCCTGAGCACCGCCGCCATCCACGGAAACAAGAGCCAGGGCGCACGCACCCGGGCGCTGGCCGGCTTCAAGGCAGGACGGATCCGCGTGCTGGTGGCCACCGACATTGCAGCGCGCGGCCTCGACATCGACGATCTGCCCCGGGTGGTGAACTTCGAACTGCCCGACACAGCCGAGGATTACGTGCACCGGATCGGCCGTACCGGGCGGGCCGGACGGGAGGGAGAGGCCATCTCCCTCGTCTGCACCGAAGAACGGAAACAGCTGGCCGACATCGAACGGTTGCTCAGGCAGAGGATTCCCCACGAAGCACTCGAGGGCTACGAGCCGTCGACCTCCCTTCGGCCACGCCCCACAGGAGAAGAGAAGAGACGTTCGCGGAAAGCCGGGACACAAAGCAAGGCTCCGCGGAAGGGTCGCCCCGCTGCCCGGCGCACGACAACCGGCGGCGCCCGGTTCTGAGGAGCGCTCTCCCGTGATAAGCTGAACCGAAAAAGGGAGCTCGGGGCCTTCCGGGGAACAGCATGCCCACCAGCCAGATCGAGGGAGCCGTCACGGAAACGAAAGAGCCGCCTGCCCGGTTGCGCCTGGAACGGGAAGGCCGGCAGTGGCTGCTGCACGCCTCGGGGCGATGGACGGCGGACCGGCTCGACACCGTGGTCGAGACCCTGAAGAAGGCGCCCGGCAGGCTGCGCGACGCGCCCGTCACCTGGGACTTCTCCGGCATCACCCAGATGGACTCGGCGGGCATGATGCTCTACCTCCACTACCGCGACGAGCTGGCCCGGCGCGGCTGCCGCCAGGCGGTCACCGGCCGCAGCAAGGAGCAGGAGCAGCTCGAGGCGCTGCTGCTGCGCCATCTTCCCGAGACCACTCCGAGGCCAGCCTCCCTGGGCAGCCGCCTGCTCCGCCCCCTGGAGAACCTGGGTCGCAGCACACTCCACGGCGCCCGGGACCTGCGCCTCTTCCTGGAGTTCCTGGGCGAGAACTTCGCGGTGCTGGCACACGCCCTGGCACACCCGTTCTCCATCCGCTTCGACGCCATCGCCAAGAACATCGAGGACGCGGGCGTACGCGCCCTGCCCATCATCACCCTCACCAGTTTCCTCATCGGCGTGGTCATCGCCTACCAAGGGGCGGTGCAGCTGCAGAAATTCGGTGCCAACGTCTTCATCGTGGACATGATCGGCATCTCGGTGACGCGGGAGCTGGCGCCGCTCATCACCGCCATCGTGGTGGCGGGCCGCACCGGTTCCTCCTACACCGCCCAGCTGGGGGTGATGAAGATCACCGAGGAGATCGACGCCATGCGCGTCATGGGCTTCGAGCCGCAGCGGTTCCTGGTGCTGCCGCGCATCATTGCGCTGATGATCGCCCTGCCGCTGATGATCTTCTACGCCGACATCATCGGCATCTTCGGCGGCATGGTGGTGGCCAACCTGCACCTGAACCTCTCCTGGAGCGAGTTCGTCCACCGGCTGCAGAACGTGGTGGAGGTGAAACACTTCTGGATCGGCATCGTCAAGGGTCCCTTCTTCGCCTGGCTCATCGCCGTGGTGGGCTGCTTCCGCGGGCTGCAGGTGTCGCGCGACACCGAGAGCATCGGCTACTACACCACCATCAGCGTGGTGAACGCCATCTTCCTGGTGATCGCCTGTGACGCCCTCTTCTCCGTCGTCTTCACGGAGCTCGGAATATGAGCCCCCATCACGAAGCCGGGCACCCGAAACTCGCGAAAGGAGGCACGAACCCGACAACCTTTACCGGCGAAGTTCCAGGCAGCGGCTTTCTCACCACGGTGGAGCCCACCCCATGAAAGAAGTGATCCGCGTCTCCGACGTCGTCACGCGCTTCGGCGACAACCTGGTGCACGACCGGGTGAGCCTGGGCGTGCGCGAGGGGGAGATCTATGGCCTCATGGGCGGCAGCGGCTCGGGCAAGTCCACCCTGCTCAAGGAGATGATCCTGCTGCTGCGCCCCGAGTCGGGCTCCATCCGCGTGCTGGGAAAGGACCTGGCCCGCCTCCGCTTCGAGGAGGCTGCCTGGCTGCGGCGGCAGTGGGGTGTGCTCTTCCAGTCCGGCGCCCTTTATTCCTCGCTCACGGTGGCCCAGAATGTGGGCATGAAACTGCGCGAGTACACCCGCCTGCCCGAGAAGGTGATCGACGAGATCGTGCGCATGAAGATCCGCATGGTGGGCCTGCCCGACCACGCGGCCGGGCTCTACCCGGCGGAGCTGAGCGGCGGCATGGTCAAGCGCGCCTCGCTGGCGCGCGCCCTGGCCATGGACCCGCGGTTGCTGTTCCTCGACGAGCCCACCTCAGGGCTGGACCCCATCGGCGCCGAGGCCTTCGACCAGCTGATCCTGAAGCTGCGCGACATGCTCGGCCTCACCGTGGTGATGGTGACCCACGACCTCGACTCCATCTGGACCATCGTCGACCGCTTCGCGGTGCTCGGCGACCGCCGGGTCATCGCCGAGGGCACCCTGGAAGAGGTGATTCGTCAGCCCCATCCCATCGTCCGGCAGTTCTTCTGGGGCGCGCGCGGCCGCCTGAGGAGCGCCCATGGGCAGTAACGCAAACTACGCCATCGTCGGCCTCTTCGTGCTGCTCTTCACCGCGGGCGTGCTCGGCTTCGCCTACTGGCTGGCGAAGCACGGTGGCCAGCAGGAGTACGACTACTACCAGGTCTTCATGACCGAGTCGGTGGCCGGCCTGAGCACCGACGCCTCGGTGAAGTACCGCGGCGTGGAGGTGGGCACGGTTTCCGAGATGGACCTCAACCCCGACAACCCCGAGGAGGTGCGGCTGGTGCTCAAGATCCGGCGGGGCACCCCGGTGAAGACCGACACCCGGGCCACCCTCAAGTTCTACGGCATCACGGGGCTGGCCTTCATCGAGCTGCAGGGCACCAGCAGGGACGCACCCCGGCTGGAGCCGGGGGATGGCGAGATGCCGGTGATTCCCACCACCCCTTCCACCTTCACCCGCCTGGACGATGCCCTGAGCGAGCTGGCGGTGAAATCGACGCGGGCGCTGGACAGGATCGACCGGCTGCTCAGCGACGACAACCTGGAAGCGGTGGCCACCCTTCTGAAAGACACCAGGG
>JALWGP010000330.1 GCA_027038775.1 Sedimenticola sp.
CTCCTGCTGCCGGGACTAGCCCCGGCAGCAGGAGAGTGATTATGAGGGCGAAACGCCACATCAGGTCGCACGGCTCATTTGGCTGCCACCTTGGTGCCCTCGACGGAGGGTTTTGCCTCCGCGTAGAGCGCATAGGCGCCGAAGCGCATCTGGTGGGGACGTCCCAGCTTCTCGGCGAAGAAGTCAATGGCGAACTTGGGCACCAATTCCCTGCCGTTCCACTCGAAAGCCTTGAAGAACTGTTCGTTGTCTTCACCTTTCTTGTCCCAGTTGGCCAGCAGCGACGAAGTGTAGTAGATGCGTTTTCCATCCCAGCTTTCCGAGGCCATGTTCACCTGCCTGCCGATGGTGCGCTCGTAGATCTGTTTCGGATGGAAGGGGTCGCTCAGATCGAACAGCCGGGTCTTTCCGTCCATGAAGGTGTTGACCCAGAGGATGCTGTCGTCCGATGCAATGGAGATGTCCACCGGCAGGGGAACCTTCGATGGGTCACCGATGTCGGCCACCGCCTTGGCCTGCCACTCTCCCTGCTCGTCTTCGTAGATCAACCAGATCTTGGAAGTGAGCGCAGTGGTGGTCACACACCAGTTGTGGTTGGGCTGCCAGGCGCAGCGGATCTCCAACGGGGCGCCGGGCACGTCGAGAACCTTCTTCGGCTGCCGGGTGTGAAGATTCCACACTACCACGGTGTTGCCAAAGCGTTTCATGGCTTCCGGATCCTTCAACATCTTGCCGAAATCCATCATGTAGTTGGACCAGCCGGTGAAGGAAGAGGTGATCATCACGTTGCGCCGCGGCAGCACGCGAACGTCGTAGTTGTAACCGTCGGCGTATTTTCCGCTCTTCTTGGCGCCGCGCAGGTTTTCATCGGTGGGCATCCAGTGGGTGGCGACGTATTTCCCGTCGTTGGTGTATTCCACCAGGGCCGACCGTCCGCCGTGATCCTTGTTGTTGGATAACCCGGTGATCATCATGCGGCCCGGCAGGGCGTAAGTGGTGTGGGGGCCGACCACGCCGCCGCTCTCGGCCACGAAGCGGTCGATCGTCTTCACCAGCTTCGGTTGCGCGGGGTCAGTGTGTACGTCGAAGATGAAGATCTTGCTGGTGTCGAGTCCCCCGGCCCAGAGGTACTTACGATCATCGGTGAAGCCGGAGTGGTGGGCCTCGTTGCGTCCGCCCACCGACAGGGTGTGGACGATCTTGCCGTAGTTGGGCGAACCGGGATTCACGTCGATGGTCACCAGCTTGTCCTGGCCGTCACCCAGTCCCTCCACGCCGAGGGTCCAGACGTAGACGAAGTCTTCCTGGCCGATGATCTTGGCCATGTAGGGAGACTGGCAAGTCTCGTCCGCCCAGGCGGCGGGAGAGAAGACGGAAACTGCTGTCAGGAAAGTGCCCAGGGCGCGGAGGGGGGAACATCCTGGCCTGTAAAATACGTGCTTCATGGAAACTCCTCCTCTGGTGGTCTGGAGGCGGAATGGAGACCGCCTTCCGGATGAAGGGTTGCGTCCTTGTTGCCGTGTCATTATTGATCCCTGTCACAAGAAGTAGAATGAATGTTCATTTCTGTCAAGGTTTGAAGTATGATTTTTCCATCTCCCTGTCAACGGAGCGCTGAATGCCCTACCTCAGACGCAATGCCCCACGGCCGGAACCCATCGACTGCCGGATTCTCACCGCGGCTCTCGAGCTGTTCGTGAGCCGAGGCTATCACAATGTTTCGGTGCACGACGTGCAGCGGCGGGCGGGAGTGAGCATCGGTTCCATCTACAACCATTTTGGTGGAAAGGAGGGGATCGCCAAGGCACTCTATGGACACCTGCTCAACGAGCTCAGTGAGCTGGTGAAAGAGGTGATGGAGTCCCACAAGAGTTTGGGCGAACGGAGCAGGACGCTCATCCGATTGCTGTTCGAGTTCACGGAGACCCGCCGCGACATCATCGCCTTTGTGTTCCATGCCAAGCACCGTGAATTCCTGCCCGACGAACCGCCCATCTGCAGCGCCGAGCCTTTCCGGCGCATGCGCGACATGGTGGAGGAAGGTATGGCGCGGGGTGAGATTGGGCAAGGCAATGCCTGGGTAGCCACCGCCACGCTCTTCGGCGGAGCCATTCGTCTCATTCAGTTGCGGCTGGATGGCGTGCTGGAGGAGCCTCTCCCAGAACTGGCGGAAGAGGCGTGGGAGTCAGTTTGGAATGGGCTCGGGGCGGGAGAGGAAGTGGTGCCCCTGGCCGGGAGGAGCGCCGCCCGCGGTTAGCTCGCTGTCGCCTTACACGCCGCCCCACTTGCGCGAGAGCAGCACGTAGGCCGCGCCGGTGCCGCCGTCCCAGCGGGGGGCGGAGCAGAAGGCGAGCACCTCCTTGCGCTGGGGCAGCCACTGGTTGACCCGCTGCTTGATGACGGGCTGTCCGCCCGACCGTTTCCCCTTGCCGTGGATGATACGCACGCAGCGGCGGCGTGCCTTCAGGCTCTGGTCGAGG
>JALWGP010000331.1 GCA_027038775.1 Sedimenticola sp.
GCCTGAGCCCGCGGGAGAATCGTGGTTGCATGGCCCCGGTGTTGCCGGGGCCTTGCTGTTATTGAGGTTCGGTGCCCCTGTGGTTCGTTTCCAGGGGGTGGCCTTCCCGGGGGCAGCCGACGGGACGTCCGAGGCCATGGATGGCCGAGGCCGAGCGCACAGGGATGTGCTCGTAGCGGTCCCGTCGGCTGCCCCCGGGAGGGCCTGAAGGGCCCCGGGCGCCGATGTTTTCATCGAAAGAGAATCTGGTAGGAATCCATGCGTACTCACTACTGCGCCGAACCCGGCGTTGCGGAAATCGACGAGACGGTTGAACTGTGCGGCTGGGTGAACCGCCGCCGCGACCACGGCGGGGTCATCTTCATCGACCTGCGGGACCGTACCGGCATCATCCAGGTGGTCTACGATCCCGATCTGCCCGAGGTCTTCGCCACCGCCGAGCGGGTGCGCAACGAGTACGTGCTCCGGGTGAAGGGACGGGTGCGCCGCCGCCCCGAGGGCACCGTCAACCCCGACATCCCCACCGGCGAGATCGAGGTGCTGGGGCTGGAGCTGGAGATCCTCAACGCCTCGGATCCGCTGCCCTTCATGCTCGACGAGGACGAGGTCTCCGAGGAGGTGCGCCTGCGCTACCGCTACCTCGACCTGCGCCGCCCCCGCATGCTGGCCAACATGCAGCTGCGCTCCAGGGTCACCCGCCTGCTGCGCGAGTACCTCGACGGCCACGGCTTCATGGACATGGAGACCCCCATGCTCACCAAGGCCACCCCCGAGGGGGCCCGTGACTACCTGGTGCCCAGCCGCACCCACGCCGGCCGCTTCTTCGCCCTGCCGCAGTCGCCCCAGCTCTTCAAGCAGCTGCTCATGATGGCCGGCATGGACGCCTACTACCAGATCGTGCGCTGCTTCCGCGACGAGGACCTGCGGGCCGACCGCCAGCCCGAGTTCACCCAGCTCGACGTGGAGATGTCCTTCATCGACGAGCACCTCATCACCAACATGATGGAGGAGATGATCCGCCGGGTCTTCAAGGGTGTCCTGGGGGTGGATCTGCCCGACCCCTTCCCGCGCATGAGCTACGAAGAGGCGATGCGCCGCTTCGGCTCCGACCGTCCCGATCTGCGCTGCCCGCTGGAGCTGGTGGACGTGGCCGACCTCATGGAGGGGGTGGAATTCAAGGTCTTCGCCGGCCCCGCCGCCGATCCCAGGGGGCGCGTGGCGGCCCTGCGCGTGCCCGGCGGCGGAAAGCTCACGCGCAAGGAGATCGACGACTACACGAAGTTCGTGGGCATCTACGGTGCCCGGGGGCTGGCCTACATCAAGGTGAACGAGTGGGCGGGCAAGGGGCGCGAGGGGCTTCAGTCGCCCATCCTCAAGTTCCTTCCCGACGAGGCGGTGGAGGGCATCATGACCCGCACCGGTGCCGGGGACGGCGACCTGGTCTTCTTCGGCGCCGACAAGGCCACGGTGGTGAACGAGGCCCTCGGCGCCCTGCGCGTGAAGCTGGGCGAGGACCTGGGGCTCATGGAGGAGGGCTGGGCGCCCCTGTGGGTGGTGGACTTCCCCATGTTCGAGTGGGACGAGAAGGAGAACCGCTGGATCGCCCTGCACCACCCCTTCACCGCCCCCCGCGAGGAGGATCTCGACAAGCTGGAGAGCGATCCCGGCAGCTGCCTCTCGCGCGCCTACGACATGGTCATCAACGGCTCCGAGGTGGGCGGGGGCTCCATCCGTATCCACCGCCGCGAGGTGCAGGAGAGGGTGTTCCGCCTGCTCGGCATCTCCGAGGAGGAGGCGCAGGAGAAGTTCGGCTTCCTGCTCAAGGCCCTGGGCTACGGCTGCCCGCCCCACGGGGGGCTCGCCTTCGGCCTGGACCGGCTGGTGATGCTCATGGCCGGGGCGCACTCCATCCGCGACGTCATCGCCTTCCCCAAGACCCAGACCGCCACCTGCCTGCTCACCGAGGCGCCCTCGGAGGTGTCGCCCGAGCAGCTGCGTGAGCTCCACATCCGGGTGCGGTTGCCGCAGAAGGAGCAGTCCTGACCGATGCCTGTAGGTCGGGCTTCAACCCGACAGATTGCATGTTGTTTCAACACCTTCGCGGGGCCGGTGGGGGATCCTGGCTGGCGGGGACGCCGTGAATACATCCCTGTAGGCTCTGCGGCAGCATCCCTGCTGCCGAAGCCCCGCCAGCCAGGATCCCCCACCGGCCTTCAAGCCTTGTCGCGTGAGTCGTCGGGCTGAAGCCCGACCTACAAAGACTCATCATTATCTCACAGCAAGCGGGGGTAATACCTGAGTGTTTTGCTTGGGATTTGCCCGGGCGATGGTGTAGAATCGCGCCCATCGCAACGGTTTCCGTATTGCCACGACAGGCAGGAGTAAAGAACATGTCCGAAGTGACCCGAGAACAGATCGAAGAGGCGCTCAAGGGATATATCGAGCCCCATATGGAGAAGGATCTCGTCAGCG
>JALWGP010000332.1 GCA_027038775.1 Sedimenticola sp.
CCCACGATGTCGGCGCCCACGTCGGCGCCCTTGGTGAAGATGCCGCCGCCGAGACGGGCGAAGATGGAGATGAGCGAGCCACCGAAGGCCAGGCCGACGAGGGGATGGAGGGGATCTTCCACGCCCATCATCAGCAGGATGCCGTAGAAACCGGCCACGCCGAGCAGCCCCAGGCCCACCACCAGCAGGCCGGTGATGGCGCCACCGCGGAAGGCCACCTGCATGGCGGCGTTGAGGCCCTCGTGGGCCGCCTCGGCGGTGCGCACGTTGGCGCGCACGGAGATGTTCATGCCGATGTAGCCGGCCAGCCCGGAGAAGACGGCGCCGATGGCGAAGCCGGCGGCGGTGGACCAGCCCAGGAAGATGCCGATCAGGACGAAGAGCACCACGCCCACCAGGCCGATGGTGGTGTACTGGCGGTTGAGGTAGGCTGCGGCGCCCGCCTGCACGGCGGCCGCGATCTCGTTCATTCTTTCATTGCCGGTGGGCTTGGCCAGTATCCATTTCATGGAGTACACGCCGTAGCCAACGGCCGCGAAGGCGCACAGTAGTGCGAATATCAGGCCCGTCGTCATAGCTATCCTCTTTGTTCGTTGAAGTGGGTTTGCGGAAGATCCTCCCACGTCCTGCTTGCGGAAACGCAATGCGGGAGAGTGCCAAGGATGCTAATGAAAAGACAGCCCGGAGGGGAAATCAAAACCATTGAGGGCTGAAATAAGGGGGGTCTATCTGAAACGGCGTGACGGAAAACCGAAATGACCCAGGTCAAATCGGCCCGCCAGACCATTCAGAGCATTATCAAATGCTTATATGAATTTGTGACTTTTGGCAGTTTTTGCCGTCACTCGTTCAGCCACTGGGCGACGCGCTTGGCGAAGTAGGTGAGTACGGCGTCCGCGCCCGCTCTTTTGATGCAGATCAAAGATTCCATCACCACCGCCTTCTCGTCCAGCCAGCCGTTCTGGGCCGCCGCCATGTGCATGGCGTACTCACCGCTCACCTGGTAGACGAAGGTGGGCACACCGAACTGCTCCTTCACCCGGCGCACGATGTCGAGATAGGGCATGCCCGGCTTCACCATCACCATGTCGGCGCCCTCCTGCAGGTCCAGCGCCACCTCGCGCAGGGCTTCGTCACTGTTGGCGGGATCCTGCTGGTAGGTGTACTTGTTGCCCTTGCCCAGGTTGGCCGCCGAGCCCACGGCGTCGCGGAAGGGGCCGTAGTAGCTGGAGGCGTACTTGGCCGAGTAGGCGAGGATGCGGGTGTGGATGAAGCCCTCGGACTCGAGCACGTCGCGGATCTCGCCGATGCGCCCGTCCATCATGTCCGAGGGGGCCACGATGTCGGCGCCGGCCTGGGCGTGGGAGAGAGCCTGCTTCACCAGCACCTCCACCGTCTCGTCGTTGAGCACGTAGCCCTCCTCGTCGATGAGGCCGTCCTGGCCGTGGGTGGTGAAGGGGTCCAGGGCCACGTCGGTGATGACGCCCAGCTCGGGCACCGCGTCCTTGAGCGCGCGCACGGCGCGCTGGGCCAGGCCGTCGGGGTTGTAGGCCTCCTCGGCGTTCTCGCTCTTGGCCTCGGGCGGGGTGACGGGAAAGAGGGCCATGGCCGGCACGCCCAGCCGCGTCAGCTGGCGCGCCTCCTCCACCAGCAGGTCGATGCTCATGCGCTCGATGCCGGGCATGGAGGGTACCGGTTCGCGCTCGCCCTTGCCCTCGAGCACGAACACCGGGTAGATGAGGTCGTCGGGGGTAAGTACCGTCTCGCGCATCAGCCGCCGGGAGAAGTCGTCGCGGCGCATGCGACGCATGCGGGTGAAGGGGTAGCCGCCGAAGGCCTGGGTGTCGATGGGCATGGGTTCTTCCTGTCGAGTTTCCGTGGTTCGGTGTGCGTTCCGGAAGCGATGCCTCCGCCGCGAATGTTCCTGGTTCGGCCCGGGGACGGGCCTCCTGCGCTTGTAGGAGCGGCGCCCCCGCCACGAATTTTTTCGGTTCGGTCCGGGGGCGGGCCTCCTACGCGGAGGATCCAAGTTTAACCACCCGCCCGGCGGGAAACAAACAGGCGAAGCGGCTGCCCTCGCCGGGCGTGCTCTCGATCTCGATGCGCCCGCCGTGGCGTATCAGCACGTGGCGAACGATGGAGAGCCCCAGCCCGGTGCCACCGCGCTCGCGGGAACGGCCCTTGTCCACCCGGTAGAAGCGCTCGGTGAGCCGTTCCAGGTGTTCCGGTTCGATGCCCGGCCCCCGGTCGGCCACCACCAGGCGGGCGCCCTCCCCGGTGGCCTCCCAGGTCAGCTCCACGGGCGTGCCCGCCGGGGTGTGGATGAGGGCGTTGAAGAGCAGGTTGCCGAAGGCGCTGGCCAGTTCGCTCTCGCTGCCCAGCAGGTGCAGGTCGTGCGCCAGGTGCAGGTCGAGGGGGTGGTCGCCGTGGGTCCCGCACAGTCGCGCGGCGTCCTCCGCCAGTCCCCGGAGG
>JALWGP010000333.1 GCA_027038775.1 Sedimenticola sp.
GGGCGCCACTGTCGTCCAGCTTCTCTTCCACGGCCCGGGCGAGGCGCTCCCGGCGTTTCTCCTGCAGTCTGGCGATGCGTTCCAGCTGGCGTCGCGTCAGTCTGCGCCGGGGCATGGGAAGATCAGCGGGCCAGCTTGTAGAAGTTGCGGTTCAGGTAGTCCACCAGTGCCTCGATCTCGTCGTCGAGCAGCTTGATGCCCAGGTTGGCATCGCACATGCGCACCTGGGATTCGAGGCGGGGCAGGGAGTTCACCCGCCGGTCGGGGCGGGTATAGACGCTGGTGTCGTGGCAGCCGGTGCAGTTCCTGGCATGGAAGGATTCGGCGTGGAACCCCTCGCCCGCCCGGGCGGCGAGGGTGGCGAGGAGGCAGCAGAGGGCGACGGGGAGTCTTTTCATGGGCGCTCGTCCCTGTGGGTCCTTTCACCGATTCTAGAAGATAAATGGGCGATGCGCACCGGAGCCGGCGGGTGGCTGTGGTGGAAGGCGGAGTAGAGCGGGTCGGGGGTGAGGGTGGCGGCGTTGTCCCGGTAGAGCTTCACCAGGGCGTCGATCAGGGCGCCGGCATCGCTCTGCCGCGCGGCGAAGTCGTCCGCCTCGAACTCGTGGCGGCGGGAGAGGGCGTTGAACAGGGGGGCGAGAAAGCGGGTGAAGACCGGCAGCACCAGCAGGAAGAGGGTCAGCCCCGTGGCCGCCGAGGGACGGGAGACGCCCAGCCCGCTGAAGAACCCGGGCTGTTCGAGCAGCCAGGCCAGCAGTGCCAGCCCGGCGAGGGAGGCAAGCCCCATCAGCAGCAGGTTCTTGCCCACGTGGTGGCGGCGGAAGTGTCCCAGCTCATGGGCCAGCACCGCCTCGATCTCTTCCGGCGCCAGGCGCTCCAGCAGGGTGTCGTAGAAGACGATGCGCTTGTTGCGGCCCAGGCCGGTGAAGTAGGCGTTGCCGTGGCTGGAGCGCTTCGAGCCGTCCATCACGAACATGCCGCTGCTGCGGAAGCCGCAGCGCTCCAGCAGGGCCTCCAGGCGCCGTTTCAGCGCCGGGTCCTGCAGGGGCGTAAAGCGGTTGAACAGGGGGGCGATGAAGGTGGGCCAGGCCCAGCTCACGAAGAGGGTGAAGCCCATCCAGGCGCCCCAGGTCCAGAGCCACCACCCGTTGCCGGCCCGCTCCATGAGCCAGAGCACCAGGGCCGCCAGCGGCGCGCCCAGGGCCAGCAGCAGGACGGCGCCGAGCAGGCGGTCGAGGAGAAAACGGCGTGGCGTGGTGCGGTTGAAGCCGAAGCGCGCCTCGATGCCGAAGGTGTGCCACAGCTCCAGCGGCAGCTCCAGCGCCGCGGAGACCAGCACCACGGAGAGCAGCAGGCCCACGCCCGGCCAGGGTTCGGGCAGGGGTGCCTGGCGCCACAGCCGGTCCAGCAGCTCCAGCCCGCCGCCCAGGGTCCAGCCCAGCAGCAGGAGCGCGCCCACGGCCAGGCTCGCACGGGCATGAACGATCTTCGCCAGGGTGTAGTCGGCTGCCTTGCGGTGCTGTTCCGGGGTGATGCGGCCGGCGAAGGGTTCCGGCACCCGGTCCCGGTGGGTGGTGACCGCCCGCGCCTGGCGCCACAGCAGCCAGTACTCCAGCAGCAGGCCGGCGGCCAGGGTGGTGAGAAAGAGCAGGGTGAATCCGTTCATGGACTTGCAGGCAGCGTGAAAGCGCACATTCTACGCGCTGACGGGTAAAATGGCCTCCCTCTTTCGATTGCGGAAAACGCCATGCAGCCCACCCCATCCAAGGACAACCTCATCTGGATCGACCTGGAGATGACCGGCCTCGATCCCTTCAACGACCAGATCATCGAGATCGCCACCATCGTCACCGACAGCAACCTGAAGGTGCTGGCCGAGGGGCCGGTGATCGCCATCCATCAGCCCGACGAGGTGCTCGACGCCATGGACGAGTGGAACACCCGCCAGCACGGCCAGTCGGGCCTGGTGGAGCGGGTGCGCAACAGCGACTACGACCTGGCGCGGGCCGAAGAGGAGACGCTGGCGTTCCTGCGCCAGTGGGTGCCCCAGGGGGAATCGCCCATGTGCGGCAACAGCATCTGCCAGGACCGCCGTTTCATGGCGCGGCTCATGCCCGAGCTCGAGGCCTGGTTCCACTACCGCAACCTGGACGTGAGCACCCTCAAGGAGCTGGCCAGGCGCTGGAAGCCGGAGATCGTGGACGGTTTCGAGAAGAAGAACACCCACTTGGCCATGGACGACATCCGCGAGTCCATCGCCGAGCTGGCCTGGTACCGGGAGCGGCTGCTGGCGGTGTAGGAGGCCCGTCGCCTGTGGGAGGCCCGCCCCCGGGCCGAATTCGCGGCGGGGGCGCCGCTCCTACACCTTCCCCGTAGGAGGC
Source organism: Sedimenticola sp. (assembly GCA_027038775.1). GTDB lineage: Bacteria > Pseudomonadota > Gammaproteobacteria > Chromatiales > Chromatiaceae > Thiolapillus. The sequence continues at coordinate 2,382 of JALWGP010000333.1, forward strand.
CCGCCCCCGGGCCGAATATTGAGCGACTCGCGGCGGGGCGCCGCTCCTGCACCCATCCCGTAGAAGGCCCGCCCCGGGCCGAACTTCAAATGATTCGCGGCGGGGGCGCCGCTCCTACACCTTCCCCGTAGGAGGCCCGTCCCCGGGCCGAATTCGCGGCGGGGGCGCCGCGCCTACCTTTTCTTGAGAGCCGCGGCGAGGGCGTCGGCCATGGCGCCCGTGGGCTGCCGTCGTGCCTTCTGCCTTGGCTTTCCGCCGCGCCGCCGCTCCCGCTTCGCGCCGTCCTCCCGGTCGCGCGGGTCGTCCTCCAGCCGCATGCTCAGCGAAATGCGCTTGCGGGGAATGTCCACCGCCATCACCTTCACCTTCACCAGGTCACCGGTCTTCACCACCTCGCGCGGGTTCCTGACGAACTTGTGTGACAGGGCCGAGACGTGGACCAGCCCGTCCTGGTGCACGCCGACGTCCACGAAGGCGCCGAAGTCGGTGACGTTGGTCACCGTGCCCTCCAGCACCATGCCGGGCTCGAGGTCTTCCAGGGTCTCCACGCCCTCCTGGAAGGTGGCGGTCTTGAACCCGGGGCGGGGGTCGCGGCCGGGTTTCTCCAGCTCCTTGAGGATGTCGATCACCGTGGGCAGGCCGAAGCGCTCGTCGGTGAACTTCTTCGGATCCAGCTTGCGCAGGAAGGCGCCGTCGCCGATCAGGCTGGCCAGCTCGCGCCCGCTCTCTTCGGCGATGCGTGCCACCACGCCGTAGGCCTCGGGGTGGACGGCGCTGGCGCCCAGGGGGTTCTCTCCCCCGGGGATGCGCAGGAAGCCGGCCGCCTGCTCGAAGGTCCTGGGTCCCAGCCGCGGCACCTTCAGCAGCGCCTTGCGGTGGGGGAAGGGGCCGTTCTCGTCGCGGTAGCGGACGATGTTCTCGGCCAGAGAGGCGTTCAGGCCCGAGACCCGCGCCAGCAGGGCGGGGGAGGCGGTGTTGAGGTCCACGCCCACGGCGTTGACGCAGTCCTCCACCACGTTGTCCAGGGCGCGCGCCAGTTTCACCTGGTTCACGTCGTGCTGGTACTGGCCCACGCCGATGGATTTCGGATCGATCTTCACCAGCTCGGCCAGCGGGTCCTGCAGCCGCCGGGCGATGGAGACGGCGCCGCGCAGGCTCACGTCCAGCTCCGGCAGCTCGGCCGAGGCGAGCGGTGAGGCGGAGTAGACCGAGGCACCCGCCTCGCTCACCATCAGGAAGCGCAGCCCCAGCTCGGGATGCCGCTTCGCCAACGCCTTCACCAGCTTTTCGGTCTCACGCGAGGCGGTGCCGTTGCCGATGCTCACCAGCGAGATGCCGTGCGCGCGGATCAGTTCGGCCAGTCGGTGGATGGATGGGTCCCACTGCCTCCTCGGCGGGTGGGGATAGATGGTGTCGGTGGCCACCACCTTGCCCGTGGCGTCGATGGCCGCCACCTTGACGCCGGTGCGGATGCCGGGGTCCAGCCCCAGGATGGCGTGGTGGCCGGCGGGGGCGGCCAGCAGCAGGTCCTTCAGGTTGGCGGCGAAGACCCCGATGGCCGCCTCCTCGGCCGCTTCGCGCAGGCGCATCTTCAGGTCCAGCTCCAGGCGGGTGAAGAGCTTGATCTTCCAGGTCCAGCGCACCACCCCGGCCAGCCAGTCGTCGGCGGGACGGCCCTTGTGCTCGATGCCGAAGCGGGCGGCGATGCGCGATTCGCTGGGGGTGGGCGAGGGGGCCTCCTCGTCGATCACCAGCTCCAGCGCCAGCACCCCCTCCTTCTGGCCGCGGAAGAGCGCCAGCGCCCGGTGGGAGGGGATCTTCGCAATGGGTTCCTCGTACTCGAAGTAGTCCTGGAAACGCGCCGCCTCGGGGCGGGGATCGCCCAGCAGGCGGGCGCGCAGGATGCCCTGCTCCCACAGCCGCTCGCGCAGCTCGCCGGCCAGTTCGGCATCCTCGGCGAAGCGCTCCATGAGGATCTGCTTTGCCCCCTCCAGGGCCGCCTCGGCGTCGGCCACGCCCTTCTCCCCGTCGACGTAGGCGGCGGCGGTCCCCTTCGGATCGAGGCCGGGGTTCTCCAGCAGGGCGTCCGCCAGGGGCTCCAGCCCTGCTTCCCGGGCGATCTGGGCTTTCGTCCGGCGCTTGGGCCTGTAGGGCAGGTAGAGATCCTCCAGCCGCGCCTTGGTGTCGGCCTCCAGGATGGCCTGCTCCAGCTCGGGGGTGAGCTTCTCCTGGCTGGCGACGGACTCGAGGATGGCGGTGCGCCGCTCCTCCAGCTCGCGCAGGTAGTTCAGGCGCTCCTCCAGGGTGCGCAGCTGGGCGTCGTCCAGGCCGCCGGTGGCCTCCTTGCGGTAGCGGGCGACGAAGGGCACGGTGGCGCCGCCGTCGAGGAGCTCGATGGCGGCCTCCACCTGGCGGGGATGTACACCGAGCTCCTCGGCGATGCGGTGGGGGATCTGCATGGGCATTCAGGTGACGTCGGGAAAGGGCGGGATTCTACCGGATCGGGCCGGACCCGGTGTAGGAGGCCCGCCCCCGGGCCGAACTCCAATCCATTCGCGGCGAGGGCGCCGCAGCCCGTTGGACACGGAAACGGGCTTTCCCTGCCCGTTTCCTGGTCGGCGGCGGAAAAGCGCGGTTTTCCGCCGCCTCCGCTTCGCGCCGCTCGTTCCTGTGCGGTTTTTCGCGGCGGGGGCGCCGCTCCTGCCGGCCCTCAATCGATGGCGAACTCGATCCGTTCCGCCAGCTTCTCCAGCGCCTTGCGGGCGCAAGCGGCGTCTTTGTCGCCGCCGGGGGCGCCGCTCACGCCCACGGCGCCGATGTTGTAGCCGCCGGCGACGATCTTCACGCCCCCCTCCATGACGATGAGGCCGTCGATCTGGTTGAGGTCGGGGCGGATATCGCCGCGCAGGCTGCGGAACTCGCCGCTATCCATCCAGGCCATCACCGTCATGTTGGCCTTGCGCTCGGCGATCTCCAGGGTGAAGCGGGCGGCCAGGTCGTCGCGCAGGGCGGCGCGCACGAGGGCGTGGCGGTCCACCACCACGGCGCTCACGTGGTAGCCGTCGGTGCGGCAGGCCAGCACGGTTTCACTGGCGATGTCTCGGGCCAGCTCCATGCCGATGTTCTTCTCCTCCACGATGTCCGCCGCCTGCAGCGATGCGGTGGCGAACAGGGCGAGCAGTGCCGGGAACTTCTTCATGGGACTCCTCCAGGGATTGGATGGTGGTTGGCGTCTCTTCCGGGGGTTCTTCTGTGGAACCAAAAGAATAGCCGATAACGGGCGGGCCTGCCGGGAGTACAATGGCTCCATGGACGATCCGCTTCACCGCGATCCACTGCCCGCCCGGGCGCTGCGCCGGCGGGTCCGGCTGGAGGGGTTCGAGACCACCGGGGAGCTCGATCCCCTGGGTGCCAGCCTGGGCCAGGAGCGTGCCCTGGAGGCCATCGCCTTTGCCGTTTCCATGGCGGCGCCCGGCTTCAACCTCTACGCCATGGGTTCCACCGGCCTCGGTCGGCACACCCTGGTGAAGGAGGCGCTGGCGCAGGCGGCGGCGGAGCGACCGCCCGCTCCCGATTGGTGTTATCTCTACGATTTCCGCCATCCCCACAGGCCCCGCGCCCTCTCCCTGCCGGCCGGCCAGGGGCGCGAGCTGCAGCAGCAGCTGCGGCGGCTGGTGGAGGACCTGCTGCTGGCCATCCCCGCCGCCTTCCAGGGTGACGAGTTCCAGCGCCGCGCCACCGAAATCCGCGACGAGCTGGAGCGCCGCGAGGACGAGCTGGCCGAGGAGCTGGGACGCAAGGCCGAGGCGCGCGGTGTCCTGGTGATGCGCACCGACGAGGGCTACAGCCTGATGCCGGAGCGGGACGGAAAGGCCCTGGAACCCGAGGCCTACCGCGCCCTGCCGCGGAAGGAGCGCGAACGCATCGACCGGGCCATGGAGGAGATGAAGGAGGCGCTCAAGGAGACCCTGGTCTACCTGCCGCAGTGGCAGCTGGAGATGCAGCGCAAGCTGCAGGCGCTCGAGCAGGAAACCGCCCGGGTGGTGGTGGCGCCCATGGTGGAACGGCTGAAGGAGCGGTGGGACGGTTTCCCGGCCCTCGCCGCCTGGCTGGAAACGCTGCAGGAGGAGGTGATCCGCAGCATCGACCTCTTCCGTGGTGCAGGGGACGAGCGCAGTCCCTCGCCGGACGATCCGGAGTTCCGCCGCTTCGGGCTCAACGTGCTGGTGGACAATGGCGACGCCGCCGGCGCGCCCGTGGTCCACGAGGACAACCCCGTCTACCAGAACCTGGTGGGGCGGGTGGAGTACCTCTCGCGCATGGGTGCGCTGGAGACCGATTTCACCCTCATCAAGGCCGGCGCCCTGCACCGTGCCAACGGTGGCTACCTGGTGCTGGACGTGGAGAAGCTGCTGCAGGACCCACTCTCCTGGGAGGCGCTCAAGCGGGCCCTGCGCGCGGGAGAGGTGCGCATCGAGCCGCCGGAATACCAGCTGGGCCTGGCCGGCACCGTCTCCCTGGAGCCGGAGCCCATTCCCATCGATCTCAAGGTGGTGCTGGTGGGGGAACGCGAGCTCTTCTTCGAGCTGCGCGAGGCCGACCCGGAGTTCGCCCTGCTGTTCAAGGTGGCCGCCGACTTCGCCGAGAACCTGCCCCGCACGCCGGAGAACGAGTCCGCCTGCGCCCGGCTGGTGGCCATGCTGCAGCGGCGGGAGGGGTTGCGGCCCCTCACCCGCGGCGGCGTGGAGCGCCTCCTGGAGGAGGCGGTGCGCCGTTCGGGGCGCGGGGACCGGATCTCCCTCCACCTGGCCAGCCTGAGCGATCTCCTGCGGGAGGCGGACGCCCAGGCGGCCGGAGCCGGCGAGGCGCGGGTGGGAAGGGAGCGGGTGGTGGCGGCCGTTCGCGCCCGCCGCCGCCGTCTCGGCCAGCTCGCCGAGCAGCTTTGCGAGCAGATGCTGCGGGGCGTGATCCGCATCGACACCGGCGGGATGCAGCTGGGCCAGGTGAACGCCCTGAGCTACATGGAGGCCGGGGACCTCGCCTTCGGCGCCCCCAGCCGGGTGAGCGCCACGGCGCGCCTGGGCGGTGGCGAGTTCGTGGACATCGAGCTCGGTCTCGCGCTCGATGTCCACGAACTCGCCACCGCCTACCTGGCCGCCCGCTACGCCCGCCACCTGCCCCTGCCGGTGGCGGCCACCCTGGTCTTCGAGCAGAGCTACGGCGTGGTGGAGGGGGACAGCGCCTCCGCCGCCGAGCTCTGCGCCCT
>JALWGP010000334.1 GCA_027038775.1 Sedimenticola sp.
GCGCCCATGTGGCCGCCCATGATATCCTTTCCCGTCACCGGGATCCGCTGTACGACCCAGACATGACAGAAACAAGATTCACCGCCGCCTGCATCCAGCTTGCCTCCGGCTCCAACGTCAACGCCAACCTTCTCGAAACGGAAAAACTGGTGGAGCACGCCGCCCGGAAGGGGGCCCGGCTGGTGGTTCTTCCGGAGAATTTCGCCTACATGGGCGCCCGCTGCCACGACCTGCTGGAGGTGAAGGAGCGGGATGGGGACGGCCCCATCCAGCATTTTCTGTCGCAGCTGGCGCAGCGGCTGGGCATCTGGCTGGTGGGCGGCACCGTGCCCATCGCCACCCAGCGGGAAGACAAGGTGCGCGCCGCCTGCCTGGTGTTCGACGACCAGGGGCGACGGGTGGCCCGCTACGACAAGATGCACCTGTTCGACGCCCGCCTGGTGCAGACCGACGAGCACTACGTGGAGTCGGAGACCATAGAGCCCGGGGATCACCTCTGCGTGGTGGAAACCCCTTTTGGCAAGCTTGGGCTTTCGGTCTGCTACGACCTGCGATTTCCCGAACTCTACCGGGCCATGATCGACCAGGGCATGGAACTGCTGGCTCTGCCCGCCGCCTTCACCGCCATGACCGGCGAGGCACACTGGGAACTGTTGCTGCGGGCACGCGCCATCGAAAACCTCAGCTACGTGCTAGCCGCCGCCCAGGGCGGCTTTCACATCAGTGGCCGCCAGACCTGGGGCCACACCATGATCGTGGATCCCTGGGGCGCCATACTGGCCGAGCAGACCAGCGGCAATGGCCCGGTACTGGCCGAAATCGACCGCGAGTTCCAACAGGCCACCCGACGCAATTTCCCCAGCCTGGAGCATCGCAGGCTCCATTGCATGCTGAAATGAGCTTTTGCCTGGGAACAACGACAGGAGCCCGTTCGCAGCCGGGAGGCAGCTCCTACGGGGACCCGGCGTAGAGAGGCGCGTCCTCGCGCCGAACTGGATGATGCCACATTCCATGACCGACAACCTCGCCACCGCCAAACAGATCCTCCTCGCCCCCGCCGGCCTGGACGAGCACCACCTGGCCCAGGTGATGGAACGCCTGGCCGGCCACGGAATCGACACCGCCGATCTCTACTTCCAGCTCAGCCGGCTGGAGTCCTGGGTGCTGGACGACGGCATCGTCAAGGAGGGCAATTTCACTTTGGAACAGGGGGCCGGGTTGCGCGCCATCAGCGGCGAGAAGACCGGCTTCGCCTACACCGAAGAGATCAGCCTGGAGAACCTGCTGGAGGCGGCCGGCTCCGCCCGCGCCATCGCCCGCGCCGGCCAGTCGGGCAGCATCGCCGTGGGCAGTCCCGGCACCCTGGACCCGCTCTACCCGCCCGCCAACCCCATCGAGAGCCTGCCCGACGAGGCCAAGATCGAGCTGCTCCACCGCCTCGACGCCACCGCCCGGGCCGAGGACCCACGGGTCAAACAGGTCACCGTCTCCCTGGTGGCGGCCCACGAGGTGATCCTGGTGCTGGACGACGAGGGCCGCCTGGCCGCCGACGTGCGCCCCCTGGTGCGCTGCAACGTCCAGGTGATCGCCGAGCAGAAGGGCCGCCGCGAGCAGGGCAGCGCCGGCGGTGGCGGACGCACCACCCTGGAGTTCTTCCTGGAGGAGGAGCGCGCCCTGGGCTACGCGCGCGAGGCGGTGCGCCAGGCGCTGGTGAACCTGGAGGCGGTGGAGACCCCCGCCGGCCCCATGACGGTGGTGCTCGGCCCCGGCTGGCCCGGCATCCTGCTGCACGAGGCGGTGGGCCACGGCCTGGAGGGCGACTTCAACCGCAAGGGACTGTCGGCCTTCTCCGGCCGCATCGGCGAGCAGGTCGCCTCGCCCCTGTGCACCGTGGTGGACGACGGCTCCCTGCCCGGCCGGCGCGGCTCCCTCACCGTGGACGACGAGGGCACCCCCACCGGCGAGACGGTGCTCATCGAGAAGGGCATCCTGCGCGGCTACATGCAGGACCGCTTCAACGCCCGCCTCATGGGCGTGGCGCCCACCGGCAACGGCCGCCGCGAGTCCTACGCCCACCTGCCCATGCCGCGCATGACCAACACCTACCTGCTGGGCGGCGACCACGACCCGGAAGAGATCCTCCGCTCGGTGAAGAAGGGGCTCTACGCCGTCAACTTTGCCGGCGGCCAGGTGGACATCACCTCGGGCAAGTTCGTCTTCTCGCTGAGCGAGGCCTACCTTGTCGAGGATGGCCGGGTGGGCGCGCCGGTGAAGGGGGCCACCCTCATCGGCAACGGCCCCGAGGTGATGACCCGGGTGAGCATGGTGGGCAACGACCTGCAGCTCGACCCCGGCGTGGGCACCTGCGGCAAGGACGGCCAGAGCGTACCCGTGGGGGTGGGCCAGCCCACCCTGAAGGTGGACGAGATCACCGTGGGAGGAACGGCGCTGTGAGCCTGACCATCGAGCAGCTGGAAGAACGGGTGGCCGACCTGCTGGCCGAGGCGAAGCGGCTGGGGGCCAGCGCCGCCGACGCCGCGGTCTCCTCCAGCGCCGGCCTAACGGTGACGGTGCGCCTGGGCGAGGTGGAAACCATCGAGCACAACCGCGACCAGGGGCTGGGCGTCACCGTCTACTTCGGCCGGCGCAAGGGCTCGGCCAGCACCACCGACCTCTCGCCCGCGGCCCTGAAGGAGACGGTGGCCAAGGCCTGCACCATCGCCCGCAACACCTCGGAGGATCCCTGCGCCGGCCTGGCCGACCCCGGGCTCATGGCCCACGACTGGCCCGACCTGGACCTGCACCATCCCTGGGAGCTCACCCCCGGGCAGGCCATCGAGATCGCCCGCGACTGCGAGGCGGCGGCGCGCGACTTCGACCCGCGCATCACCAACTCCGAGGGGGCCACCCTCAACACCGCCGAGGGCAGCTTCGTCTACGGCAACAGCCACGGCTTCGTAGGCGGCTATCCCACCACCCGCCACACCCTGAGCTGCGTGGTGATGGGGCAGGAGGGGGACTCCATGCAGCGCGACTGGTGGTACGACACCCGGCGCGCCGCCGAGGAGCTGGCCTCCCCCGAAACGATCGGCCGCCGCGCGGCGGAGCGCGCCGTGGCCCGGCTGGGCGCACGCAAGCTGGGCACCTGCGAAGCGCCGGTGATCTTCCGCGCCGACGTGGCGCCCGGGCTGCTGCGCAGCCTCACCGGCGCCATTCGCGGCCACGCCCAGTACCGCGAATCGAGCTTTCTGCTGAACGCCCTAGGCGAACGGATCTTCCCCGACTGGGTGCGCATCCACGAGGATCCTCTCATCCCGCGGGGACTGGCCAGCGCCCCCTTCGACAACGAGGGGGTGGCCACCCGGCCGCGCGACTTCGTGCGCGAGGGGGTGCTGGAGAGCTACGTGCTGGACAGCTACTCCGCCTGCAGGCTGGGGATGCACACCACCGGCAACGCCGGCGGCGTGCGCAACCTGGCCATCGAGTCGAGCGGCCAGCCGCTGGAGGAACTGCTGAAGCAGATGGACCGGGGGCTGCTGGTCACCGAGCTCATGGGCCAGGGGGTGAACCCGGTCACCGGTGACTACTCCCGCGGGGCCGCCGGCTTCTGGGTGGAGAAGGGGAGCATCCAGTACCCGGTGGAGGAGATCACCATCGCCGGCAACCTGCGCGACATCTACCTCGACCTGGTGGCGGTGGGTACCGACGACAAGATCCCGGGCAGTGTGCGCACCGGCTCCTGGCTCATCGGGAAGATGACCATCGCCGGGAACTGAGACGCGTTCGGCAGCACAAAATCACCAATTTATTATACTGACGGGACCATTTCGCCACGGAGCCTCGGCGTGTCGCTCCATCAACGTTGCAATTGCTGAAGAGACCCGTTCATGGAACTGTTCAACAACGGCAAGCACATCTGTGCCGTATTTCGTGACCTGGTGAAGGGGGACGCCGTTCAGGCCAACCAGTTCTTCATCTTCGACCACCAGCACGCGGCACTCATCGATCCGGGCGGCGAACTCACCTACAACGCCCTGTTCATGGCCATGAGCGAATACATGAACGTGAAGGAGCTCGACTACGTCATCGCCTCCCACCAGGATCCCGACATCGTGGCATCCCTCAACAAGTGGATGGTGGGCACCAACGCCAAGGTGGTGGTGCCGGCCCTGTGGGAACGCTTCATTCCCCACTTCACCCGCCAGGGGAGGACCACCGGCCGCATCATTCCCATTCCCGACCAGGGCGCCAACCTGCAGCTCGGCGACATGAAACTCAAGGCGCTGCCCGCCCATTTCATGCACGCCGAGGGCAACTTCCAGTTCTACGACCCGGTGAGCAGGATCCTCTTCTCCGGCGATCTGGGCGCCAATCTCTGCCCTCACGAGGATCTGGACAAGCCGGTGAAACGGCTCGACGAGGTGCTGCCCTACATGGAGGGCTTCCACCGCCGCTACATCAACGGCAACAAGGTGTGCCGCTTCTGGGCCAACATGGTGAGGCAGCTGGACATCGAGATGATCGCGCCCCAGCATGGACGCGCCTTCGTGGGCAAGGCCATTCCGGAATTCATCGGCTGGATCGAGAATCTCGAGTGCGGGATGGACCTGATGACCCAGGCGGATTACCAGGTGCCCTGAACCCGTTCGGCCCGGGGGCGGGCCTCCCACCCCTCAGCGCGGCAGGTCGGTACGCCCGGTGAGATACTCGTCCACCGCCCGCGCGCACTGGCGCCCTTCGCGGATGGCCCAGACCACCAGCGACTGGCCCCGGCGCATGTCGCCAGCGGCGAAGACCCCCTCCACGGAAGTGTGGTAGGCCCTGGGCCCCTCGGTGGACCCCTTCACGTTGCCGCGCTCGTCCAGCTCCACGCCGGCCTGCTCCAGCATGCCCTCGTGCACGGGATGGACGAAGCCCATGGCCAGCAGCACCAAGTCGGCCTTGAGCTCGAACTCGGTGCCCGCCACCTCGGACATCTGCCACCGGCCCGCGTCATCCTTCTTCCAGTCCACGCGCACGCAGCGCAGCGCCTTCACGTGGCCCTTGCCGTCGTCCACGAACTCCTTGGTGAGCACCTGCCACATGCGCTCGCACCCCTCCTCCTGGGAGGTGGAGGTGCGCAGCTTGTTGGGCCAGTCGGGCCAGGTGAGCTCCTTCACCTCCTTCTCCGGCGGCCTGGGCATGAGCTCGAGCTGGGTCACTGAGCGGGCGCCGTGGCGGTTGGAGGTGCCCACGCAGTCGGAGCCGGTGTCGCCGCCGCCGATCACCACCACGTCCTTGCCCTCGGCGCTGATGAGGTTGCGCTCGGCGCCGGGCACGCCCTGCACCACCTTGGAATTGGCGGTGAGGAACTCCATGGCGAAGTGGATGCCCTTGAGCGCACGGCCGGGCACCGGCAGGTCGCGCGGCTTCTCCGAGCCGCCGGCCAGCACCACGGCGTCGAACTTCGCCTTGAGCTCGTCGAAGGGGATGTCCACGCCCACGTGGGTGTTGACGTGGAACTCCACCCCCTCGGCGCGCATCTGGGCGATGCGCCGGTCGAGGATGCGCTTCTCCAGCTTGAAGTCGGGGATGCCGTAGCGCAGGAGGCCGCCGATGCGGTCGGCCTTCTCGTAGACCACCACCCCGTGGCCGGCGCGGGCGAGCTGCTGGGCGCAGGCCATGCCGGCGGGGCCGGAACCCACCACCGCCACCCTCTTGCCGGTGCGGTGGGCCGGGATCACGGGCTTCACCCAGCCCTCTTCCCAGGCCTTGTCCACGATGGCGCACTCGATGGTCTTGATGGTCACCGGGATGTCCTGCAGGTTGAGGGTGCAGGACTCCTGGCAGGGAGCGGGACAGATGCGACCGGTGACCTCGGGAAAGTTGTTGGTGCTGTGCAGCACCTCGATGGCCGAGCGCCAGTCGTCGCGGTAGACCAGGTCGTTCCAATCGGGAATGATGTTGTTCACCGGGCAGCCCTGGTGGCAGAAGGGGATACCGCAGTCCATGCAGCGCGCACCCTGGATTCTCAGCTGCTCCTCGGTGAGGGGAATGACGAACTCGCGGTAATGGGTGATGCGGTCGGAGACCGGCGCGTAGCTGCGGTCCAGACGCTCGTATTCCAGAAAACCTGTTGGCTTGCCCATTTTTCGTTACCTGATCGTTGAATCTTGTCACCGGGCCGGGGCCCGATCTACGATTCGCGTCCCTGCTTCGCGGCGGGGGCGCCGCTCCTACATCACCCGTAGGAGGCCCGCCCCCGGGCCGAATCTCAAAACCTTCGCGGCGGGGGCGCCGCTCCTACGGGACGGGTTCAACCCGCCGCCCGCTGCTCCTGCTGCTCGGCCTGAAGCTCCATGAGGGCGCGGCGGTACTCCACCGGCATCACCTTGACGAACTTCGGCAGGTACTCCGCCCAGTTGTCGAGGATCTTTCGCGCCACCTCGGAGTTGGTGTAGTGCAGGTGCCGCTCGATGAGCTGGCGCAGCCGGATGGCGTCGTAGCGGGTCATGTCGTGGCTCACGTCCACGCGGCCGTGGGTCTCGAGATCGCCACCCAGGTGCTCCAGCCGCTCCAGCGCCTCGTCCTCCTCCTCGATGGGCTCCAGCTCCACCTGGGCCAGGTTGCAGCGCTGCTCGAAGCCGCCCTCCTCGTCCAGCACGTAGGCGATGCCGCCCGACATGCCGGCCGCAAAGTTGCGCCCGGTGGAACCGAGCACCACCACCACGCCGCCGGTCATGTACTCGCAGCCGTGGTCACCCACGCCCTCCACCACCGCGGTGGCGCCGGAGTTGCGCACGGCGAAGCGCTCGCCGGCCACGCCGCGGAAGTAGCACTCGCCGGAGATGGCACCGTAGAGCACGGTGTTGCCCACCACGATGTTCTCCTCGGCCTTGCCGATGGCGCTGTTCTCCGGCGGATAGATGATGAGGCGGCCGCCGGAGAGCCCCTTGCCCACGTAGTCGTTGCCCTCGCCCGCCAGCTCGATGGTGACGCCGTGGGCCAGCCAGGCACCGAAGGACTGGCCGGCGGTGCCGCGGGCCTTGATGTAGATGGTGTCCTCGGGCAGGCCGGCGTGGCCGTACTTCTCCGCCACCCTTCCCGAGAGCATGGCGCCCACGGAGCGGTTGTAGTTGAAGATGTCCACCTCGATCTGCACCGCCTCGCCCTTCTCCAGGGCGGGCGCAGCCTGCTCGATGAGCCGGTTGTCCAGCGCCTGGTCGAGGCCGTGGTCCTGCTCGTCGGTGTTGTAGACCGCGTCGCCGGGCGCCGCCTCGGGCTTGGTGAGGATACGCGAGTAGTCGAGGCCGCGCGCCTTCCAGTGGTCCACCGCCTTGCGCATGTCGAGGCGGTCCATCTGGCCGATCATCTCGTTCACCGTGCGGAAGCCGAGCTTCGCCATGATGCGGCGCAGCTCCTCGGCGACGAAGAAGAAGTAGTTGATGACATGCTCCGGCTTGCCCATGAAGCGCTTGCGCAGTTCCGGGTCCTGGGTGGCCACCCCCACCGGGCAGGTGTTGAGGTGACACTTGCGCATCATGATGCAGCCCTCGGCGATGAGCGGCGCGGTGGCGAAGCCGAACTCGTCGGCACCCAGCAGGGCGCCGATGGCCACGTCGCGACCGGTGCGCATGCCGCCGTCCACCTGCACGC
>JALWGP010000335.1 GCA_027038775.1 Sedimenticola sp.
GGGCGGGCCGCCGCCCAGCCCTCCTCGTGCCAGCGCTCGATGAGCACGTCCAGGGGCCGCTGGCCGGCCAGCTCCTCGGTGGCCAGCACCACCTGCCAGCCACCGGGCGTACGACGCTCGGTGTAGAGCACCATCCGCGGCGCCGCCACGCCCCGGCGCTCGAGGAGGCGAAGGTTGCGCGCCTCGGCGCGGAAGGTGGGCTCGCCGCGCAGGGGATGGCGCCAGCTCTTGCGGATGTGGTTCTCCTGCCGCTTGAGGAAGATGACCGCCTCGCCGCCACCGGGCCGGCGCAGGACCACGCGGGCCACGCCGCTCCAGCCGCCGCGGCGCTGGTTGGGGGGCTCGAACCAGTCGGCCTCGAGATCCCAGAAATCCTCGAACCGCTCCAGGCCGTTGTGATGGAAGATCTCGCGCCAACCGGGCGCCAGGTAGTCATTCATCGGAGATCCCCTTCGCTTTCAGAGCCAGCGCCCGCCGCTCCACGGCCCGCAGCAGCTTCTCCTCCCGCTTCAGCACCTCCCGCAGCGGCGCGTCGAAATAGGCCTGCAGGAAGCGCAGCCGATCCCGCCGGGTGAGACCGGTCTCCATGGCCGAGAACCAGAGGCTGCCCAGGTCCTTGGCCCGCCAGCGCAGGGGCACCCGGTTGCGCTGCTGCACCCGGTGCAGGTCGATGAGGTAGAGGTGCAGATCCTCCTCCCCGCCCGACCAGGGCTGCTGCAGCAGGAAGTGGCAGATATAGAGGTCGCGGTGGTTGAGCCCCCCCCGGTGGAGCCTGCGGGTTATCTCCGCCACCCGGCGGATCAGGGTCCACTTGTGCCGTGGCTCGGGCGGGTCCTCCTTCCAGCCGGCGCAATGGTGCTCCAGGCTCACCACCTTCTCCAGCTCGCGGGTCACCACGAAGGAGCGCTGCCGGGCGGGATTCCACCCCTCCCGGCCGTAACCCTGCAGCACCATGGTCTCGATACCGAGTTCCGGCAGCCGCTGCAGGGCGTGCCACTCGTTGGCCGCCCCCAGCACCGGCAGCCGGCCGCTGGCCAGGTTCTTGAAGATCTCGCGCCAGCCCACGCCCCAGTGGAGCTTGAGAAAGTACCCCCGGCCCTCCAGCTCGAAGCGGAGGGTGCGCCGGCCGCGACCGGCGATCTCCTTGCGCACCTCTCCCTGCACGTGGAAGGCGTCGGCCACGCACTTCCAGGGGCGCGGCAGGCGGGCGGCGAACTCGGGAGCCAGCCAGATCACGAGAGGATGAACTCCACGGCGTGAGGGATGCGGCCATAGATATCGGCCTCCTCGCCAAAACGGATGCCGTTGGTCCGCCAGCGGGCGCGCTCGGGCGAGACCAGCATCTCGGCCAGGGCCGCATCGAGCGCCGCCTGCGAGAAGGGCTCGGGCAGCACCCGGCCGCACTGCGCCTCCTCGATGTAGTGGGCGTAGCCGCAGACCGAGGTGGTGAGCACCGGCAGCCCGGCGATGGCCGCTTCCAGCAGGATGTTGCCGGTGTTCTCGTGGTAGGCGGGATGGAGCAGCAGGTCGCCGCCCTGGAGGATACGGGGGATGTCGTCCCGGCCCGGCAGGATGCGGAAGCGGTCCGCCACCCCGAGCCGCCGCGCCAGCCGCTCGAAGGGGGCTGCCTTGTCGGTGCCCAGGGCGAGCAGCCGGGTGCGGCGGCGCAAGGGCTCCGGCAGGGCCGCCAGCGCTTTCAGGGAGCGGTCCAGCCCCTTGGTGCGGAAGCCCGAGCCGATGCAGAGAATCCAATGCTCCTCCTCGCCGATACCGAACTCCCGCCGCGCCTCGGAACGCAACCGGTCGGCGTCGGGCCCCGCCTTCCGGTCGGGCTGGATGCCGGGCGGCAGTTCAAAAAAGCGCTCGTCGGGGGTGCCGTAGTGGCGCTGGAAGGCCGCCTTCTGGCGGGCGGAGACCAGCAGAATGCGGGTGCGACGCTCCCGGCCGAAGACCGCCGCCTCCCAGGCGAGGAACTGCCGGTAGCGGGGCAGCCAGGCCACGGGAAAGCGGTACTGGCGCGACAGGCGCTCGCGCAGGCAGGGGTCGGCGGCATAGTAGAAGTCGAGGCCGGGCAAGCGGTTGAAGCCCACCACGCGGTCGATGCCCTCTGCCTCCAGCTCCCGCTGCAACGCCCGGTGGAAGGCGCGGTAGCGGGCGTGGTTGGTGGTCGCTTCCTGCGGCAGCAGGTGCACCTCCACCCCTTCCGGCCGCTCGCCCCGCCAGCTCATGGTATAGACGTGGACCTGGTGGCCCCGGGCGGCACACTCCCGCGCCATGCGCAGCAGGTTGTTCTGCATGCCACCGTGGGGAAAGTACTTGAAGGCGACGAAGGCGAGCTTCACGGGCACCCCTCCATCTGCGCCTGCAGCGCCTTCCAGGCCCGTTCCGGCGCCAGGGCCTCGAAACAGGCCGGCTCCACCCGGCCCCGGCCGGGCCGCGGACACTGCCTTTTCAGGCAGGGGGCGCAGTCGAGGTCGCTCTCCAGGTTGCGCTGGCGGGGTCCCACGGCCCCGGTGAGGCCGGTGCGGGTGGGGCCATAGAGGGTCACCGCCGGCGTGCCCAGGGCGGCAGCCACGTGGGCCAGCCCCGAGTCCACCCCCACCACCCCCGCTGCGTGGGCGAGGCGCGCCTTCAGGCCGTCGAGATCCAGGGCGGGCAACAGTTCACCCGCGCCACTCTCCCCGCACAGCCGCTCGGCCCGCCGGCGCTCGGCGTCGCCGTGCCAGGGCCACTCCACGTGGTAGCCGGCTTCCCGGGCCAGGCGGGCCAGCTCGATCCAGTAGGCCTCCGGCCAGTGCTTGCTGGGCCAGGTGGTGCCGTGGAGGAAGAGCAGAGTGCGCTCCCGTTCCTCCGTCGGCCGCGCCAGCCCGTAATCGGGCGCCGTGCCAGGAAGATCGTATCCCAGCGCCAGGGCGAAGAGCCGCCGGATCCGCTCGATGGCGTGGAGCTCGCGGGAGACGGCCAGGCGCCGGTGGTAGAAGGAGGCGGCCAGGGGCTCGCGGATGGAGCGGCGGTCGTAGCCCGCCACGGTTGCACCGGCCAAGCGTGCCGGCAGGGCGCTCTTGAGCAGCCCCTGGGCATCGATCACCAGGTCGTAGCCCCCCGCCTTCAGCTGCCGGCGCAGGTGGGCGGGCTCGCCAGAACGCAGGGATTTCCAGGGGGACCGGCGCCAGCGGCGCAGGGCGATGGGGAGCACCCGCTCCACGGCCGGGTGCCAAGCCGGCACTGCGGCGAAGGCCTCTTCCACCAGCCAGTGGAACTCCATTCCGGGATGGGCGGCAGCTGCGTCGGTGAGGGCGGGAAAGGCGTGGATCAGGTCGCCCAGCGAGGAGGTCTTGACGATCAGCACCCGCATGAGGGATTCATTCCAGCAGCCGGCGCTCCCTCAGGTACTCCATCACCTTGTCCACGCTCTCCTCCAGGGTCTCGGTGTCGGTCTTGAGCCGCACTTCGGGATGCTCCGGCGGTTCGTAGGGGGAGGAGATGCCGGTGTAGTTGGGGATCAGGCCCGCCCGTGCCTTGGCGTAGAGCCCCTTCACGTCGCGCGCCTCGCACACCTCCAGGCTGCAGTCGCAGTAGACTTCGATGAAGTCGCCTTCGGCGAAGAGCTGGCGCACCCGCTGGCGCTCGGCGCGGAAGGGAGAGATGAAGGCGGTCATGGCGATGACCCCCGCCTCCACGAAGAGCCTGGTCATCTCGCCGATGCGACGGATGTTCTCGCGGCGATCCTCCTCGCTGAAGCCGAGGTCACTGCAGAGGCCGTGGCGCACGTTGTCCCCGTCGAAGACGAAGGTGCGGCAGCCGGCCTGGTGCAGCCGCTCCTCCACCGCGTGGGCCACGGTGGACTTGCCCGAGCCCGAGAGCCCGGTGAACCAGAGCACGAAGCTCTTGTGGCCGTTCAGCTTTTCCCTCCGTTCACGGGTGACGGTGGCCTCGTGCCACACCACGTTTTCGCTCATCCTGTCCACTTCATCCCTTCCGTTCGTTCCAGTGCCGCCACCACTTCGGAGACGGCGATCTCCCTGAGACAGCGCAGGTGGCCCTTGGGGCATTCGCGCTGGAAGCAGGGGCTGCACTCCAACCCGAGATGCAGGATCTCGTGCCGCGCGTTCAGCGGCGGCGTGAAGCCCGGGTCCGAGGAGCCGTAGAGCGCCACCAGGGGCCGGTCGAGGGCCGCCGCCACGTGCATCAGGCCAGAGTCGTTGCTCACCACGGCATCGGCCAGGGAGAGCAGGTCCACCGCCTGGGCCAGGGTGGTGCGGCCGGCGAGGTCGACGCAACCTGCCGCCTGCGAAACGATATTGTCGCACACCGGGCGGTCCTTCTCCGAGCCGAAGAGCCACACCTGCCAGCCCCGGTGCAGGTATTCTTGCGCCAGTTCACCATATTTCTCCCCCGGCCAGCGCTTGGCGGGCCCGTACTCGGCGCCGGGGCACAACACCAGCAGCCGCGTGCCGGCGGGCTTTTCCAGACCCCGGGCCGCCAGCGCCGCCGCCACCGAGGCCGGCTCCACTTCCAGCGCAGGGGGCGGGATCTCCGGCAGAGATTCGCCCGGCTCCAGCGCCAGGGCCACGAAGCGCTGCACCGTCATGGTCAATTTCGACTTGTCGAGACGGCGCAGGTCGTTGAGCAGGCCGTAGCGCATCTCGCCCCGCCAGCCGGTGCGCCTGGGGATGCGCGCAGCCCAGGGGACGACGGCCGACTTCCAGGAGTTGGGCAGCAGGATGGCCTCCTCGTAGCGGCCCCGCAGGGCGCGGCCCAGGCGCCAGCGCTCGCCCGTGGCCCAGGGGCAGCTCGATGCCGGCCCGCACCTCGGGCATCCGTTCCAGCAGGGGCAGGCTCCAGCCGGGGGCGAGGACGTCGATGGCCCGTCCCGGCGCGCGCGCCTTCAGCACTTTGAACAGGCTCTGGGCCATGACCATGTCGCCCACCCAGGAGGGGCCGACGACGAGGAGGGCGGGGGTTTTCAATCCTCGAGTACGTAACGGGTGCTGCAGTAGGGGCAGACCGCCTCGCCGGTCTTCGCCACCGGCAGGTAGACGCGGGGATGGAGGTTCCACACCTCCTCGCCGCGGGGCGGGCAGCTCAACGGAAGCTGGTCGCGGGTGACACGGACCAGGCGCTGCGGTTGAGTTTGGACGGCTTCTGCGTTCATGCGATTTCCCCTGTCGTATCTCGATGTCGTTGGTGCCGCTCTCGCCGGCTGGCCCATCATGCCACCGGAGTAAGCCATCCATGATGCACCGGCGAACGGCCATGCACGGCGTCGAAGTACATCTTCTGCAGCAGGGCCGTCACCGGGCCGCGGCTGCCGTTGCCGATGGTGCGGTTGTCCACTTCGCGGATGGGGGTCACCTCGGCGGCGGTGCCGGTGAAGAAGGCCTCGTCGGCGATGTAGACCTCGTCGCGGGTGATGCGCTTCTCCACCACCTCGATGTCCGCCTCCCGCGCCAGCTGCATGATGGTGCGGCGGGTGATGCCGTCCAGGGCGGAGGTGAGGTCCGGCGTGTAGAGCACGCCGTCGCGCACGATGAAGATGTTCTCGCCCGAGCCCTCCATGACGAAGCCCTCGGCGTCGAGCAGCAGCGCCTCGTCGTAGCCGCACTCCAGCGCCTCCTGCAGCGCCAGCATGGAGTTGATGTAGTTGCCGTTGGCCTTGGCCCGGCACATGGTGATGTTGACGTGGTGGCGGGTGAAGGAGGAGACCTTGATACGGATCCCCTTCTCCATCGCCTCCTCGCCCAGGTAGGCGCCCCACTCCCACGCGGCCACCATGCAGTGGACGCGCAGGTTGTCGGCGCGCAGCCCCATGCCCTCGGAGCCGTAGAAGCACATGGGCCGGATGTAGGCGGAGTCCAGGCCGTTCTCGCGCACCGCCTCGATCTGGGCCCGGTTCAGGGTCTCCCGGTCGTAGGGCAGCTTCATGCCGAGGATGTGGGCCGACTGGAAGAGCCGATCGGTGTGCTCGGGCAGGCGGAAGATGGCGGGACCGTCGGCGGTCTGGTAGGCGCGCACCCCTTCGAACACGCCCAGACCGTAGTGGAAGGTGTGGGTGAGCACGTGCACCTTCGCCTCGCGCCAGGGCACCATCTCGCCGTCGAGCCAGATCAGGCCATCGCGGTCCGCCATCGTCTGCATGTCACTACTCCGTCTCTCTGTTCAGGGTTCTGGCGCGAACACCGGGGCACCATCGTCCAGGCCGTGCCATGGCCGGGTTCCGCCCTTTCTGTCGGGAACGCCGTGAATCCCTCCATGGAGGCTTCGCGGCGGCATCCCTGCCGCCGAAGTCCCGACAGGAAGGGCGGAACCCGGCCTCGTAACGCTCTGGAATCCTTAGGGTTCCAACATCCACTCCCGCCACTGCCGCTCCACCACCGCGCGCTCCTCGAGCAATTCTTCCTGCGCCACCAGGGCCGGCCGCTCCTGGAGGGTGCAGCGGTGGTAGGCGTGGCGGAGACGCTGGTAGGCCAGGATCAGCCCTTCCGCCGCTTCACCGGCGAGCAGCCCCTCCTGGGCCAGCGTCTCCAGCAGGCGGATGTTGTCGCTCCAGCCGGTGAGGGCAGGGCAACTCGCAGCCCACCTCAGAACCGCGTATTGAACCATAAACTCGATATCGGTGATACCTCCGCGCCCCTGCTTGAGGTCGAAGTGGTCCCCGTCGCTGCGATCCAGGTGGGCACGCATCTTCTCCCGCATCTCCACCACCTCCCGGCGCAGCGCCTCCGGGTCCCGGGACCGGACGAGGACCCGGCGGCGGACGGCATCGAAACGGGCCTTCACCCCCTCGTCGCCCGCCACCGCCCGGGCGCGCACCAGCGCCTGGTGCTCCCAGGTCCAGGCGTTTTCGAGCTGGTACTTCTCGAAACCGGCGAGCGAACTCACCAGCGGCCCGGATTCGCCGTTGGGCCGCAATCGCATGTCCACCTCGTAGAGGATGCCCGAGGGCATGCGGGTGGTGAGCAGGTGGATGATGCGCTGCCCCAGCCGGGCGTAGAAGACATCGTTGGCCACCGGCCGCGCCCCGTCGGTGGTGGCCGAGAGGGGATAGTCGGCACGCAGGAAGACCAGGTCCAGGTCGGAGCCGTAGCCCAGCTCGATGCCACCCAGCTTGCCGTAGCCGACGATGGCGAAGCCCTTGCCCTCCACCTGGCCCGGCCGGCCGTGGCGGGCGGTGACCTGCTGCCAGGCCAGCTCCAGCACCTGGTCGAGGACCACTTCGGCGATCTCGGTAAGGTGGTCACTCACCACCATCAAGGGAATGGCGCCGGTGATGTCGGCGGCGGCGGTCCGCAGCCGGTTGCCGGCAGCGAACTGGCGCAGCCGCTCCATCTGCTGTTCCAGATCGTCGGCGGGCAGACGGGCCAGCAGCACGGAGAGCTCCCGGGCCAGCTCCTCGCGGCGGAGGGGGGAGTAGAGGCGGCGCGGATCGAGCAGTTCGTCCAGCAGCACCGGCCGCTGCACCAGCTGCTCCACGATCCAGGAGCTCTCCGCCGCCAGGCGCACCAAGTGCTCCACCGCCTGGGGGTTCTCCAGCAGCAGGTCGAGGTAGGCGGTGCGCCGCACCACCGCCAGCAGCAGCCGCAACAAGCGGCCGAGGGCCACCTCAGGGGCCGCACCCCG
>JALWGP010000336.1 GCA_027038775.1 Sedimenticola sp.
GTCCCCGCCGCGAACCCATGATGGCGGAAATGCCTTCGTCGTTCGGTGCGGGGACGCGCCTCCTACATTTAGGGAGTACAAGGCGAAGGAGTAGGTTGGGCAAAGGCGCGCAGCGCCGTGCCCAACATGCCACAACCGTTTCGTCGGACACGCTTCGCTTTGCCCAACCTACCAGAGCCGGTTGTGTCATTTCACCTCAATCATCTGCACCGTACCATCCGGCAGCACCTCGGCCATGGCTTTTTCCGGCTCTTCCAGGAACATGAGGATGAGCAGGAAGACGATGCCAGAGACGGCGCCGATGAAGAGGAAGAACTGGTCGTAGTCGATGAGGGAGTTGACGGTGAGGAACATCACCGCCCCCACGTTGCCGAAGGCGCCCGCCATGCCGGCGATCTGGCCGGTCATGCGGCGCTGGATCAGCGGCACCATGGCGTAGACGGCGCCCGAGCCCGCCTTGGAAAAGATGCCGCCGACGATGGTCATGGCCACCACCATCCACACCGGCCAGCCCTTGTCCACCAGCCCCAGGGCGAGGAAGCTCCCCGTGATGCCGGCGAAGACGATGATGAGGGTGAGCTTGCGGCCGATGCGGTCGCTCAGCCAGCCGCCGCCGGGCCTGGCGAAGAGGTTGAGGAAGGGATAGACCCCCGCCAGCAGGGCGGCGGTCACCTTGGGAATGCCGAACCAGTCCACGTAGAACATGGCCAGCATGGAGACCACCGCCAGCTCGGTGCCGAAGGTCACCAGGTAGGCCCAGTCGAGGATGGCCACCTGCTTGAACTTGTAGCGGTGCAGTTCGGGCACCGGCTCTTTCAGCACGTGGGCGTTCATGTGCCACACCTTCCAGCTCTGCACGGCGAAGATGGCCGCCAGCACGCCGTAGATGAGATCGGCGGCGGCCCAGTCGATGAGCCCCATCTTCGCCGGCGACAGCTTCCAGGTGAGCAGCGCCAGGGCCAGGTAGAGGGGAACGTTCATAAGGATGTAGAGCAGCAGGTCGCCGCCGGAGGTGACCTCCATGGCGCCGCTTTTCTTCGGCTTGAAGTAGGTGGAGCCCTTGGGCGTGTTGCGCACCGCCGTGTAGTAGAAGAGGCCGTAGGCGATGGCCACCGCGCTGGCGGCGGTGAAGGCCCAGCGCCAGCCGTCGCTGCCGCCGAAGTTGGCGGCGATCACCGGCAGGGTGAGGGCGGCGCCCGCTGAGCCGAAGTTGCCCCAGCCGGCGTAGATGCCCTGGGCGATGCCGGTCTGTTTCGCGGGGAACCACTCGCCGATCATGCGGATGCCCACCACGAAGCCGGCGCCGATGAAGCCCGAGAGGAAGCGCAGCAGGGCCAAGGTCTCGTAGCGGTCGGCCCAGGCGAAGAGGATGCTGACGATGCCGCCCAGCACCAGGATGGCACTGAACAGGATACGCGGCCCGTAACTGTCCACCAGCATGCCCACCACGATGCGCGCCGGGATGGTCATGGCCACGTTGAGGATCAGCAGCACCTTGGCCTGCTGATCGGTGAGCTGCAACGCTTCCTTGATAAAGGGCATCATGGGGCCCAGCCCCAGCCAGACCACGAAGGTGAGAAAGAAGGCGAACCAGGTGAGATGGAGGATCCTGATCTTGCCGCTGAAGGAGAAGAGGTTGAGCTTGGCCTCGTTCATCTTCCTTGTCCTCGAAATGCAACGGGAATGCATAGCCTCATGCAATGGCCATGCCACGGCACTTGCCGGGTGCCTTCGGATCCCCTCCACCCCTTGGTAATCAAGGGAAAAACCACCTTGTTCCCGGTACCGTGAGAAGGGTGCCGACACGTGCCCCCGCGGGGTGCTTCAGCCCGGGCTGCACCGTTTTCGGGGTGGACCGGCGCAGCGTTTCCCGTCGGGGCACCACTTTGGTGCGGTACGCCTCTTCCGAACGGTGACGGGGAGGGGTATTCCTCGTCCCCGGGCTTTCAACCGACTGAAAGGAAAACGGAAATTTCTCGCTGAGAGAAGTTGGCAAACAAATTGCTTCACTTGGAAACATTCCAGAGGAACGTCCCGCGGGACCGCAACCCAACGCAGAGGAACTCCATGAAAGAACGCCTGGTACTGGTGGGGAACGGCATGGCCGGAATCCGCACGCTGGAAGAGCTGCTCAAGCTCGACCCCGACGCCTACGAGATCACCGTCTTCGGCGCCGAGCCCTGGCCCAACTACAACCGTATCATGCTCTCGCCCGTGCTGGCCGGCGAGAAAACGGTGGACGACATCATTCTCAACGACCGGGAGTGGTACGAGCGCAACGGCATCACCCTGCACACGGGCGACCCGGTGGTGGAGATCGACCGGGTGAGCCGCAAGGTGGTTTCGCGGTCGGGCCTGGAAGTGCCTTACGACCGGCTGCTGCTGGCTACCGGCTCCGATCCTTTCATCATCCCCGTGCCTGGCTCCGACCTGCCCGGCGTGGTGGGTTTCCGTGACATCGCCGACGTGGAGGCCATGCTTGAGGCTGCAAAGAAATACAGGAAGGCCGCGGTCATCGGCGGTGGCCTGTTGGGCCTGGAAGCGGCCAATGGCCTCATGGCCAACGGGATGGATGTGACCGTGGTGCACCTGATGGACATCCTCATGGAACGCCAGCTCGACCGCACCGCGGCGCAGATGCTGAAGAAGTCGCTGGAAGCGCGGGGCATGAAATTCCTGATGGAGGCCCAGACCGCCGAGGTGCTGGGGGAGGAGCAGGTCACCGGCCTCAAGTTCGCCGATGGCTCGGAGCTGGAAGCGGACCTGGTGGTGATGGCCGTGGGTATCCGACCCAACGTGGAGCTGGCGCAGAAGGCCGGCCTCTACTGCGAGCGTGGCGTGGTGGTGAACGACACCATGCAGACCTACGACCCGCGCATCTACGCCGTGGGCGAGTGCGTGCAGCACCGCGGCCGGACCTACGGCCTGGTGGCGCCGCTCTTCGAGCAGGCCAAGGTGGCGGCCAACCACCTGGCGCGCATCGGCATCGCCCGCTACGAGGGCTCGGTGACCTCCACCAAGCTCAAGGTCACCGGCATCGACCTCTTCTCCGCAGGTGAGTTCAACGAAAGCGAGGGGGACGAGACCCTCATTCTCCAGGACCCGGCGCGCAACGTCTACAAGAAGCTGGTGGTGCGCGACAACCGCATCCGGGGCGCGGTGATGTACGGCGACACCATCGACGGCACCTGGTACTTCCAGCTGCTGCGCGAGGGCACCGACATCTCCGGTTTCCGAAGCACCATCCTCTTCGGGCAGCACGACCTGGGCGACGCCGGCCACGGCGACGAGACCCGGGTGGCGGCCCTCTCGGACGATGCCGAGATCTGCGGCTGCAACGGCGTCACCAAGGGGCAGATCGTGGACGCCATCCAGACCCAGGGGCTCTTCACCCTGGACGAGGTGCGTGCCCACACCAAGGCCTCGGCGAGCTGCGGCTCCTGCACCGGGCTGGTGGAGGCGATCCTCGCCAGCACCGTGGGCGAGGGCTACGAGGCCCAGCCCAGCAAGAAGCCCCTGTGCGGCTGCACCGAGCACAGCCACGACGAGGTGATCCAGGCCATCAAGGAACATGAACTGAAGAACATGCGTGCGGTGATGGACTTCCTCGAGTGGAAGACGCCCGATGGCTGCGCCAGCTGCCGGCCCGCCCTCAACTACTACCTGCTGGCCCACTGGCCCGAGGAGTACCACGACGATCCCCAGTCCCGTTTCATCAACGAGCGGGCCCACGGCAACATCCAGAAGGACGGCACCTACTCGGTGGTGCCGCGCATGTTCGGCGGCCTCTGCACCCCGGACCAGCTGCGCGCCATCGCCGAGGTGGCGGACAAGTACCACGTGCCCGAGATGAAGGTCACCGGCGGCCAGCGCATCGATCTCTTCGGCGTGAAGAAGGAAGACCTGCCCGCCATGTGGAAGGACCTCACCGACGCCGGCTTCGTCTCCGGTCACGCCTACGGAAAGGCCATGCGCACGGTGAAGACCTGCGCCGGCAAGAAGTGGTGCCGCTTCGGCACCCAGGACTCCACCGGCCTGGGCGTGAAGCTGGAAGAGCTCACCTGGGGCTCCTGGATGCCGCACAAGTTCAAGCTCGCCGTCTCCGGCTGCCCGCGCAACTGCGCCGAGGCCACCATCAAGGATTTCGGCGTGGTCTGCGTGGACTCGGGCTACGAACTGCACATCGGGGGCAACGGCGGCATCAAGGTTCGTGTCACCGACCTGCTTTGCAAGGTGGAGACCGAGGAGGAAGTACTGGAGTACTGCGGCGCCTTCACCCAGATGTACCGGGAGGAGGCCCACTACCTGGAGCGCACCGCTCCCTGGGTGGAACGCGTGGGGCTGAGCTATATCAAGTCGCGTATCCTCGAGGACGAGGAGGGGCGCAGGGCGCTCTACGAGCGGTTCAAGCTTGGCCAGAAGTACGCCCAGGTCGATCCCTGGAAGGAGCGCGCCGAGGGCAAGCACGCCCACGAATTCCGGCCGCTGAAGCTGAGCGCGTAGGAGCGGCGCCCCCGCCGCGAATGGTTTCCAATTCGGTCCGGGGCGGGCCTCCTGCAGGCAGGAGCGGCGCCCCCGCCGTGAACAGACGACGAAACAGGAACAGAAACGATGAACGACTGGAAAGAGGTAGCCAACCTCGAAGAGATCCCCCGGCTGGGCTCCCGCGTGGTGGAGGTGGAAGATGGCACCATCGCGCTCTTCCGCACCAGCGACGACCAGGTCTTCGCCCTGCGCGACGCCTGTCCCCACAAGCAGGGACCGCTCTCGCAAGGGATCGTGGCGGGCCACACCGTGACCTGCCCGCTGCACAACTGGAAGATCGACCTGGAGTCGGGCGAGGCGCTGGCCCCCGACGAGGGCTGCACCAACGTCTATTCCGTGAAGGTGGAGTCGGGCAGGGTCTACCTGCAGATTTGAGCCCTCCGGGATCACCGGAGCAGCGAAACAGAGGAGGAAGGAGAAGATGCTGGTCAAAGACATCATGACCAAAGGGGCACGCACCGTGACCGAGGAAACGCCCGTCAAAGAGGTGGCGTCACTGATGTGCCTGTACCGGTTCAGCGGCCTGCCCGTGGTGGAGGGGGAGGACAGGCTGGTGGGATTCATCGCCGAGAAGGACGTGCTGGCACAGCTCTTTCCCAGCGTGGAGGACGCCATGGAAGGCATGGCCACCATCGATCTGAAGGAGAAGGTGAAGGAGTACGGAGACCTCCTGAACCGCAGGGTGGCCGACCTCATGACGCGGGGCGTGCGCACCGTGAGTCCCGACATGCCCATCCTCAAGGCGGCCATCATCATGGCCAACCACCGTTTCCGCCGCATCCCCGTGGCGGAGGGTGACAAGCTGGTGGGCATGCTGAGCCTGGGGGACATCCACAAGGCGATCTTCCACAAGAGCCTGACGGAGGGGTAAGGGTTTGCGGCGAGGGCGCTGCTCCTGCCCGTAGGAGGCCCGCCCCCGGGCCGAACTTCAAGTGTTCGCGGCGGGGGCGCCGCTCCTACCCGGACAATCGCGGAGAGAGTGAGAACAGATGCTATTCGGACGAACGAAGAAGAACCCCGTCAAGCTCCCCGACAAGGGGGTGGTGGAGTGGAAGTACGCCGCCTGCGGCTACTGCTCCACCGGCTGCTCCATCGAGGTGGGCTTCAACGCCGACGGTCAGCCCGTGGCCTCGCGCGGCGTGGCCGATGCCGACGTCAACCGCGGCAAGCTCTGCCTCAAGGGGATCTTCGAGCACGAGCTGTTCACCTCGGCCGGGCGCGGTACCGAACCCCTCGTTCGTGACCACTACCGCGACGAGTGGAAGCCCATCGACTGGGATTCGGCGCTCGACCGGCTCCACGATGAGATCCGCCGCATCCAGGAGAAACATGGCCGGGACAGCTTCGCCATCATCTCCACCGGGCAGATGCTCACCGAGGAGTTCTACACCCTGGGCAAGCTCACCCGCGGGCTGATCGGCACCAACAACTACGACGGCAACACCACCCTCTGCATGTCGTCGGCGGTGTCGGGCTACAAGCGCAGCTTCGGCTCCGACGGCCCGCCCGGCTGTTACGAGGACTTCGAGCACACCGACTGCCTGATCGCCTGGGGCTCCAACCTGCCGGAGCAGCATCCCATCATCTACTGGCGTCTCAAGGAGGCCCAGGAGAAGCGCAACTTCCCGCTGATCGTGGTGGACCCGCGGGTGACCATGCTGGCGCAGAACGCCAACATCCATCTGCCGATCCGCCCCGGCACCGACGTGGTGCTGCAAAACGCCCTGATGCACGTCATCTTCGCGGAGAATCTGCAGGACGACGACTACATCGCCGCCAACACCACCGGCATCGACGCGCTGCGCGCCGAGGTGGAGAAGTGGGATCCGCGCACCGCTGCAAAGGTGTGCGGCATCGACGAGGACACCATCCGGGTGGTGGCGCGCACCTTCGCCAGGGCGCCGGCGGCGATGCAGATCTGGACCATGGGCATCAACCAGTCCACCCACGGCTCCGACGGCGTGGTAGGGATCAACAACCTGGCGCTCATCACCGGCAACATCGGCAAGCCGGGCGGCACTTCGCTATCCATCACCGGCCAGTGCAACGCCATGGGCACGCGGGAGTGGTCCTCCTGCTCGGGCCTGCCCAACTACCGCTACCTGGAGGTGCCCGAGCACCGCGAGGAGATCGCGAAGTTCTGGAACATCGACGTGGAGTTCCTGCCCAAGGCGCGCGGCATGTACCAGACCGACATCTACCAGGCCATGGAGGCGGGGAGAATCAAGGGGCTGTGGCTCATCGCCACCAACCCCATGAGCTCGCTGCCCAACACGGCACGCATCCGCCGCGCCATGGAGCAGCTCGAGTTCTGCTGCGTGCAGGATTGCTACGTGGACTCCGAGTCCAACCAGTACGCCCACCTCTACCTGCCCGCCGGTACCTGGGCCGAGAAGGACGGTGTCATGACCAACACCGAGCGGCGCGTCAACCGCGTCAAGCCCATCATGCAGCCGCCGGGACAGGCGAAGCCCGACCTGTGGATCTTCAACCGGGTGGCCGAGCGCTTCAACAGGGACGGCCGGGTGAAGTTCCCCGAGACGGCGGCGGAGATCTTCCTGGAAATGGCGGAACTCTCCCACGGCCGCTTGTGCGACATCTCGGGCATGGACCACGATTTCATCGAGCAGAACCGCGGCATCCAGTGGCCCTACACCCGCGAGCAGCGCGAGCGGGGCGAACCGCCACCGAAGGGCGGCAAGCGTATCTATACGGAACCGGCCAGCTTCAGCTATCCCGACGGGCGGGCGAAGCTGATCCCGCTGCCCTTCGTGGACAACAACGAGCAGCCGGACGAGGAGTACCCCTTCTGGCTCAACACCGGGCGGCTCATCGAGCACTGGCACGGCCGCACCAAGACGGGGAAGATCGGCAACAACAACAAGTTCAGCCCCATCCCCTTCATCGAGATCAATCCCGATGCAGCGGAGGATCTGGGGATAAGGCGAGGCGAATACGTGCGCCTGGTCTCCCGGCGCGGTGATGCCATCGCCATGGCCCAGCCGACGGGCAGGGTGCCCTACAACATGGTGTTCCTGCCCTTCCATTTTCACGACTGCGCCAACCGCCTCACC
>JALWGP010000337.1 GCA_027038775.1 Sedimenticola sp.
CAGCATGCGCCGCGCGCCCCCTTCCGCCGCCTCCAGCGAGCGCTCGCCCTTCTGGTAGTGGGTGAGGGCGTCCTCGCCCACCACGATGGCGTCGTCCACGATGATGCCCAGGGTCATGATGAGGGCGAAGAGCGAGATCATGTTGATGCTGCCCCCCGCCATCCAGACGATGGCCAGGGCGGCCATGAAGGAGACGGGGATGCCGAGGGTCACCCACCAGGCCACCCGGGCGTTGAGAAAGAGGAAGAGGATGGCTACCACCAGCACCAGCCCCCCGGCCCCGTTCTTGAGCAGCAGGTTGATGCGGTCGCGGATCAGCAGCCAGCTCTCGTCGTAGACGGTGAGCTCCACGCCCGGCGGCAGTTTCGCACGGGTCTCCTCCACCCACTGGCGCAGGATGCTGGCCGACTCCAGGGTGTCGCCGGTGGTGGCACGCTGGGCGTGGAGCTCCACCGCCGGCTCTCCCTTGTAGCTGAGGGTGATCTGCCCCGGCCGGGGGCGCCGCTCGATCTCCGCCACTTCGCCCAGGCGCAGCCGCTCGTCGCCGCGGCCGATCAGCAGGCTGTCGAAGCCCTTTTCGTCCCGGCGCTGGGAGAGCAGGCGCAGCTCCCTCGCCACGTCGTCGCGGCCGATGCGCCCGGCCGGCAGGTCCACCGAGCGGCGGGCGATCTCCTCCCCCAGGTCGGCCAGGGTGGTGTCCATCGCTTGCAGCCGGCGGCTGTCGATCTCCACCGCCAGCTCCTCCTCGGGCAGGCCGGTGATATCCACCTTGGCCACGCCGCGTCGCAGCAGTTCCTCTTCGAAGCGGTAGGCGAGACGGCGCAGCTCGCGCGGCTGCAGGTCGCCGTGGACCAGTATGCGGGCGATGGGCTCGAAGTTGATGACATGGGTCACCTGGGGCGTGCGCGCGTCCCTGGGCAGGTTGCGCACCGCCTTGACCCGCTCCTCCACCCGGTTGGTGGCGTCCCCCATGTCGGTGCCCTCGGGAAACTCCAGCAGGATCAGGCTCACCCCGCGCGCCGAGGTGGAGGTGATCTTCTCCACCTCCTCCACCGAGCGCAGCTCCTGCTCCACGGGAATGGTGATGGAACGCTCCACGTCCTCCGCCGTGGCTCCCGGCCAGGCCACCCGCACCGAGACCACCTGCACCTCGAAGGTGGGAAAGAACTGGGTATTGAGCCGGGTGAGCGCGAGCAGGCCTGCCGCCAGCATCATCAGCATCACCAGGTTGGCCGCCACCGGGTGGCGCGCGAAGATGCCGATGAGGTCCTCCTTGTGGCGGAAGCGGTCAGTCACGGCGTACCACCTTCACCAGCAGGCCCTCCACGGCGTTGGGCAGCTGGGTGGTGAGCAGCCGCCCCTCCGGCTTCCCCGGCAGCCGGACCAGCAGCAGGTCGCGCCCTTCCCGGCGCAGCTGTCCCACCCGTTCCACCTTCACCGCGTGCAGGCGGTTCTCACCGTTGATCAGGTAGACCTCGTCCGCGCCGTAGAGGGCCTCCCAGGGGATGGGCACCACGTCGTCCAGGGGCGGCAGCTCCACCTCCAGTTCGAGCACCCGGCCCAGTTGCAGCCAGCGACTCTCCGGCTCCAGCAGAAAGAGCCCTTCCACGCCGCCGGAGTCGGTGGCGGCCGCCCCCAGGCGGAGAAGCCGCGCCCGCACCGGGCGGCCGTCGAGGCGGCCGGTGGCGGTGATCGTGCCGCCCTGCTCCAGCATCTCCCGCAGGACCGCCAGGTGGACTTCGGGAACCACGGCGCGCAGCACCATGGAGGTCTCTGCGAAGAGTTCCAGCAGCACGGTGCCCGGGCTCACCCGCTGACCCACTGCGGTGCGCACCCGGATCACCCTGCCCGCGTAGGGCGCGAGGATGCGGGTCCGCTGGAGCTGCAACCGCGCCTTCTCCAGCGCCGCCTGCTTTTGCGCCAGGCGCGCCTCCAGTTCGCGCAGCTTGCTCTGGTGAGTACGCACGCTCTCCTCGATGCGCGCCACGGCGATGGACTGGCGTGCCAGCGCCTGGCGGGCGCTGTCCAGGCTGGACTGGGAGGCGAGCTTCTTGCGGATGAGATCACCCAGGCGGTCCACCTCGGCCTGGGCCAGCTCCAGCAGCCGGCGCTCGCCCGGCAACGCCTCCAGGTTGCCCCGGTGGCGGGAGTTCTCCTCCTCGATGGCCGCCTGTGCCTGTTCCAGCTCGGCCTCGCGCTGCGCCAGGTCCAGCCGGTAGTCGCGGTCGTCCAGCACCACCAGCAGCCTTCCCTCTCGCACCGCTTCGCCCTCCCCCACCGGCACCGAGGTCACCTCCGCGGCCAGCGCCGCGGTAACGGAGGTGCGGCTCAGGGCATCCACGCGGCCATAGAGGGTCAGGGTCCTCGGCCAGCGGCCGGGCCGGATCTCCATGGCCGCCACCGGCCAGGCCTTCTCCTTCACCTCCACCACGTGGGTCTCGGGACGGGTGGCCACCAGCAGGGCGAAGATACCTGCGGCCAGCAGCAGGATCCCCACCGACCCGAGAAGACTGCGCCACTTGCCGTTCTTGTTGTTCTTCATGAAGACCGTTCCACAACGAAGCGCCAGACGATGAGGGCGCCGGCGAAGGCGACCAGGGAAGCCAGAGTATACGCCAGCGGCGCGCCCCACTGCTCCCACAGGAAACCGCTGGCAAAGGTGCCCGCCGCGCCCCCGGCACCGAAGCTCATGCTCGCATAGAGCGCCTGTCCCCTGCCCTGATGTTTCCCCTTGAAATATTCATGGATCATGTGGATGGCCGACGCGTGGAAGCTGCCAAAGCTGGCCGCATGCAGCAGCTGTGCCAGCACCACGGCCCAGATCGCTTCCGGCAGCCAGCCGATGAGCAGCCACCTCGCGCCCGCCAGGGCCAGGCTGGCCATGAGAATGGTGCGGGTCCTGAACCGGCGCAGCAGCCGGTGCATGAAGAACAGAAAGAGGGTCACCTCCGCCAGCACCCCCAGCCCCCAGAGCCCGCCGATGGCCGTCTTGCTGTAGCCCCACGCCTGCAGGTAGATGGTGTAGAAGGCGTAGTAGGGGCCGTGGCTCATCTGCATGAGGAAGACGGCGACGAAGAAGGCGATCACCTCGGAACGCTTCAGCACTCCGAGAATGGAGCCCTGGGCCGGGTGGCCGTCGCCGTTGGGCCGGTCCGCCACCAGCAGGCTGGAGACCAGGACCCCGCCGAAGGTGGCCAGCACCGCCCAGGTCACCACCGCCGGGCTGGCGTGGTCCACCCACTGGCCCACGCCCACCACGGTGACGATGAAGCCGATGGAACCCCAGACGCGGATGCGGGAATAACGCTCCACCTCCCTGCCCAGGTAGTTGAAGGTCACCGCCTCGAACTGGGGCAGCGAAGCGTTCCAGAAGAAGCTGTAGAGGCCCATCACCAGGGCGATGGACCAGAATCCCGAAAGGCCGAAGATGCCGCTGAAGGCGACCAGCGCCGCCAGCGAGGCGAGCTGCACGATGCGCATGCGGTGGCCGAAGTGATCCCCCAGCCAGCCCCAGACGTTGGGCGCCACCACCTTGGTGGCCATGAGGATGGCCATGAGGGAACCGATGGCCACGGCATCGAAGCCCAGCGATTCGAGGTAGAGCCCCCAGTAGGGCACCAGGGCCCCCAGCGAGGCAAAGTAGAAGAAGTAGAAGGCCGAGAGGCGCCAGTAGGGCATGTGTGGAAGCCGTGGTTCACTCACAGGCGGGCCATTCTACCAGCCGCGATCCGGCCTTCCCTTGAACTTTCCCGGAAAAGCCGCATCTCCCCAGACACCCCCCAGACAGAGGAAACAGGTCATGAAGTTCCGGTTCTCGTACAAGAAGATCGACAAGGCGGAGAAGAAGGCGCTGCAGGAGCTGGTACAGGAGCAGCAGCGGAACCTGCAGGAGATGCTCGGCAGCCTGGACTCGGAGGCCGTCGGCCTGGAAGGCAGGTTGGAGAAGCACCCGCGGAAGACGCTCTACCGGGCCCGGCTCAAGCTGCACCTTCCGGGAAGGACCCTGGCCGCGCTGGAGGAGTCCGACAGCGCCGGCACCACCCTCCACGCCGTCTTCGCCGAACTGCGACGGCAGCTCGAACGCCAGAAGCACCTGATGAAGAACGACCACCTCTGGAAACGTCCCCGTCGACGCGCCGAGCTTCGCAACCGGCTCAAGGAGGCACCCCCCGACGGCGCGGAAACGCAGCGGAGGGAGTATCTCCAGCTCATCGACCCCCACCTCTCCGCGCTCTACCACTTCATCCGCCATGAACTGGCCTACCACCAGGCGCTGGAGGAGCTCCTGCCCTCGGAGATCAGCACCGAGGAGGTGCTGGACGCCGTGGTGGTGCGGGCCTACGAGCGGTTCCCGGAACGTCCTACCCACCTGGAGCTCCTCCCCTGGCTCACCGGCCTCGCCCTGGAGGTGATTGGCGAGGAGCTGGAGCGCCACCGCATCCGGGAACGGAGCGTCGCCACGGAAGAGTGGGCGCCGGAGACGCCCATGGACGTCACCGACGACTACGACACCGAGTACTACGAGTACCACGAACCGGAAGAGGTGATCCGGCTCGAGGACCTGATCCCCGATCCCACGGTTCCCGACCCGGCGGATGCCGAGTCCCACTACCAGGTGGACCTGGCCGTCCAGCGGGTACTGGCCCGCATGCCGCGTCGCTGGCGCCATGCCCTGGTGCTCGTGGACGTGCAGGAGATGAGCCGGGAGAACGTGGCGCACCTGCTCGGATATACGGTGGAGCGGCTCGACGAAGTGCGCCGCTGCGCCGAAGCCTTCATGCGGGAATCGCTGCTCCAGCGCCTGCTGCCCGCCGACATCGAGAAGCGGACCCTGCAGGAGCTGCTCGGCTCGCCGCTGGAGGAGAACCTGCCGGAAGACCTCCAGGAGCAGCTCCGGGAAAAGTTCGCTGCTCTCTGAGCCCCCGGGGCGGGCTTCAATCCCGCCAGAATCCGGGTGAGACCAGGATCAGGATGGTGAAGATCTCCAGCCGTCCCATGAGCATGGCCACCACCGAGATCCACTTGCCGCCGTCACTCACCGCCTGGAAGTTGTAGGCCACGACGCCGAGCCCGGGTCCCAGGTTGTTCATGCTGGTGGCCACGGCGGAGAAGGCCGACACCTGGTCCAACCCGGTATGGATCATGAGCAGCATGAGGATGACGAAAACCGCGGTGTAGGCGGCGAAGAAGCCCCACACCGCGTTCATCACGCGCTGGTCGATCACCTGCTCGCCCAGACGTACCGGCAGCATGGCGTTGGGGTGGAGCAGCTTTTTCACCTCCCGCATCCCCTGCTTCACCAGCAGCAGCACCCGCACCACCTTCATGCCGCCGGCGGTGGAACCGCCGCAGCCGCCCATGAAACTGATAAAGATGAGCAGCACCGGCAGGAAGTCGGGCCAGTGGGTGAAGTCCACGGTGCCGAAGCCGGTGCTGGTGACCACCGAGACCACCTCGAAGGTGGCGTCGCGCAGCGTCGGCGGCAGCTGCTGGTAGTTCCCTTCCAGCCGCAGCACCAGCCCCACCAGGATCACGATGGCGAGCACGAAGAGCATGAAGGTGCGCGCTTCCGGATCCTTCCAGTAGAGCAGGGGGTCACGCCGGTGGATGGCATAGAAATGGACCGCGAAGTTGAAGGAGGCCAGCAGCATGAAGACGATGGCCACCGCCTCCACGGCCCCGTTGTGGAAGAAGGAGATGCTGGCGTCGTGGGTGGAGAAGCCGCCGGTGGAAACGGTGGAGAGGCTGTGGGCGATGGCATCGAAGAGCGGCATGCCCGCCAGCCAGTAGGCCAGTGCGCAGGCGACGGTGAGCGACAGGTAGATGAGCCACAGCGCCCGGGCCGTGTTGGCCAGTCTCGGCGTCATCTTCTCCTCCTTCATGGGACCGGGCGCCTCGGCGCGGTAGAGCTGCATGCCGCCGATGCCCAGCATGGGCAGCACCGCGATGCCCAGCACGATGAGCCCCATGCCTCCCATCCACTGCAGCAGCTGGCGGTAGAAGAGCACCGAGTGAGGCAGTCCGTCGAGGCCG
Organism: Sedimenticola sp.; assembly: GCA_027038775.1. Classification (GTDB taxonomy): domain Bacteria; phylum Pseudomonadota; class Gammaproteobacteria; order Chromatiales; family Chromatiaceae; genus Thiolapillus. The sequence continues at coordinate 6,034 of JALWGP010000337.1, forward strand.
GTGATGACGGTGGCCCCCGTGGTGGTGATGGCGGAGGTGGATTCGAAGAAAGCCTCGGTGAAGCTCAGATCGACACCCAACCAGAGCGGCCAGGCGCCCAGCGTGCTCATGATCACCCAGAACAGGGCCACGATGAGAAAACCGTCCTTGCGGCTGATGCGGGTGTGGAGGGGCCGCCGCGGGTTCCACAGCAACATGCCCACCACGAAGGAGGCCGCCATGGGCCAGAGGAAGATGGAGAGGCGGTCTTCCCCGTAGACGAGCCCCACCAGCAGGGGCAAAAGCAGCGAGAGGCTGAAGATCACGGCCAGCAGGCCGGAGGTGCGCAAGACAACCGCCAGATGCATGGATTCACGTCCTGGTCCGGAAAACCATCGGCACACCGTGCCGGAAAAGCGGTTATTCTAAACTTCGCCCGCTCCGATGAAAGCAGGATCACCCGGCAAGAACGGTCAAAATGGTCCGATACTGATCATTGTCAATGTAGCAAGGGGAAAAGCGGGCCAAACTTCGCATTTTGTGTCTACCACCAACACGTTCAGGAGAGAGAAGGAAGATGAAGAATAGTCTCTTTGCATCCGCCCTGCTCGCCACCGCGATTTCTCTGCCCGCCGCGGCGCAGCAGGTGGACCCCAACGTGGCGGAAGCCCGCCAGATCATCAAGCAGTTCTTCACCCAGCTCAAGGGTGAACTGCAGAAGGCCATGAAAGAGGGTGGGCCGGTCCACGCCATCGAAGTCTGCAACGAGAAGGCACCGAAGATCGCGGACCGGATCAGTGCCGAGACCGGCTGGCACGTGGCCCGCACCAGCCTCAAGAACCGCGCCCCCACCAACAGCCCCCTGCCCTGGGAGAAGAAGGTGCTCCAGGAGTTCGAGGCGCGCAAGGCGGCCGGCGCCGACGTCAAGACGATCGACTACCACGAGGTGGCGGAAGAGGAAGGTCAGAAGGTGTTCCGGTACATGAAGGCCATTCCCACCGGAAAGATCTGCCTCAAGTGTCACGGTGGCGAGGAGGTCTCCGCGGAAGTGGCCGCGAAACTGGACGAGCTCTATCCCTCGGACAAGGCCCGCGGCTTCAAGGTGGGTGACATCCGGGGTGCCTTCGTGCTGGAGAAGAAACTCTGACCGCTCCCCGAAGGCCGATCAATTCACATTCCGGCCCATTGGCGATGCCAATGGGCTTTTTGTTTGTGATCTTGTGCTAGCATTTTCCGGCGAACCTCTCTCGACGAGACAGGCCACCAGTGAAGAAAGCATTCGATGTCTATTTTTCCGGAGAGCTGCTGGAAGGTTACGAGCCGGATCCATCCATCAAGGCCGAGCCCATACAGAATGGTCGGGGGGGCAAAGGCGGGCGCTCGGGCAGGCCTGGTGGTGGCCGCAACAGCCGTGGGCAGGGCCGCTCCGCGGGGGCCGCGAATGGCAACCGCAACGCCAAGCCCCGTCAGCAGCGCGCCCGGCGGCGGGCAGGCGCTGCAGCCTGATGCTCAGGGCGACTCGAAGCCGTCGGCAAATACGATTTGAACAGCCGGCGGCTTGAGCCTGACCAGGC
>JALWGP010000338.1 GCA_027038775.1 Sedimenticola sp.
CTTTCCAAGCGTCTCAACCTGAGCCGGCGCTCCTTTTTGAAGGGCGCCGCGGCCACGGCCGGGGCCATCGCCACCGACGGGCTCATCGAGATGAAATACGGCAAGGAGGCGCAAGCCTTTGCCTATGAGCCCTACCCGCGCGACGACCAGCTGGAGACGGTGGTCACCAGCTGCGCACACAACTGCGGCTCGCGCCACATGCTGGTGGCTCACAAGTGGAAGGATGTCATCGTGCGTCTCTCCACCGACGACGGCCGCTACCAGCGTGGCGGTTATTACGGCAAGGACGGCAACGAGGAGCCCCAGCTCCGCGCCTGCCTGCGGGGCCGTTCCTACCGTCAGCGCCTCTATTCGGCGGAGCGGCTGCTGTTCCCCATGATGCGCGTGGGCGAACGGGGGGAAGGCAGGTTCAAGCGCGTCTCCTGGGACGAAGCATTGAACTTCGTCGCGCAGAAGATGGTGCAGATCAAGAACACCCATGGCCCCACGGCGTTGCTGGATCAGAGCTACGCCGGCGCCTCGTACGGCGTTCTGCACAAGTCGGACCAGATCGAAGGCCTGCTGGGCCGCTTCCTCGGCATGTTCGGCTGCCGTACCAGCTCCTGGTCGGTCCCTTCCTACCAGGGCACCACCACCAGCTCACGCTGGACCTTCGGCACCATCGAGGACGGCAACGAGGACGACACCTTCGCCCATTCCAAGCTGATGATCATGTGGGGCTGGAACCCCGCCTACACCTTTCATGGTGGCAACACCTTCATGTACCTGCGCATGGCCAAACAGCGCGGCTGCAAGTTCGTTCTGGTGGATCCCCAGTACACCGACTCGGCCGCGGCCTACGATGCCTGGTGGATTCCCATCCGGCCCAACACCGACGCCGCCATGATGGCCGGCATGGCCCACTACATCTTCACCAACAACCTGCAGGACCAGGAGTTCATCGACCGCTTCTGCCAGGGCATGGACGAGGGCACCATGCCGGAATGGGCGAAGAACGCCCCCAACGGCGGTGAAAACTTCAAGGACTATATCCTGGGGAAGTACGACGGCCAGCCCAAGACCCCCGAGTGGGCCGCGAAGATCTGCGGGGTTCCCGCTGAAGACATCAAGAAGCTGGCCCACATGTACGCCACCACCAAGCCGGCGGCGCTCAAGGCCTCCTGGGCGCCGGGACGCAACGCCTATGGCGAGCAGTACAGCCGCATGGCCGCCGCACTGCAGGCGTTGACCGGCAACATCGGAAAGCTGGGTGGCTGTGCCGAGGGGGTGGGCAAGGCCTGGCACGCCGAGGCGGTGGCCTACCCTTACGACCAGTACGCCAACATCTGGTTCGCCTCCATCAAGTCCGACCGCTGGGCCCACTGCGTGCTCAACTATCCCCACGTGAAGCGGGAGGAGATCGGGCTGTGGCCGCGCCAGGACGCCACCGACGGCCAGATTCCCAACATCAAGGGGATCTTCTGGCAGGGCTCCAACTGGTTCAACCAGCTCACCAACATCAACAAGGAGATCGAGGCGATCAAGAAATTGGAGCTGGTGGTGTGCATGGACTCCACCATTACTCCTTCGGGACTCTACGCCGATGTGCTGCTGCCGGTGGCCACCCACTTCGAACGGCATGACGTGGCCCTGCCCTGGTACAAGGGGCACTACTACATTCACCGGCCCAAGGTGATCGAGCCGCTGGGCGAGGCCAAGACCGACTTCCAGATCTTCACCGAGCTGGCCTACCGCATCGGCGGTGACGTCTTCGGCAAGGCCTACAACCCCAAGGCCAACCGCGACTATTTCCACTACAACGACGAGGTGGACGAGGCCTACCTGCGCGAATGGTGGGAAGGCAAGGTGATGCACCACCAGGGCGTGGACATGAGCTGGGAGGAGTTCAAGCGCCGGGGCGTGTACAAGTTCAAGCTGCCCCGTCCCCACGTGGCCTTCCAGGACCAGATCGAAAAAGGCCTGCCCTTCCAGACCCCCAGCGGCAAGATCGAGATCCTCTGCACCGAGCTGGCCAACATCAAGGACTGGAAGAAGACCCGCTACGGCTACCACATTCCTGCCATCCCCAAGTGGATCGAGCCCTGGGAGTCGCTCAACAGCCCCAAGACCTCCAAGTACCCCTTCCACCTGGTCTCGCCTCACCCCAGGTGGCGCACCCATTCCATCTTCAACAACTGTTCCTGGCTGCGCGAGACCTACGAGCAGGAAGTAACCATGAATGCCTCCGACGCCAGGCGACTGGGCATCAAGATGGGGGACATCGTGGAGGTGTGGAACGACCGTGGCAAGGTGGTGGTGCCGGTCTATGTCACCGAGCGCTGCATGCCGGGGGTGCTGGTGCTCCACGAAGGAGTGTGGCTGGACCTGGACGAGCACGGCATCGACCGTGCGGGGAACCCCGATTTTCTGACCCTGGACGAACCCAGCCCCGCCGGGGCCTTCGCCTACAACAC
>JALWGP010000339.1 GCA_027038775.1 Sedimenticola sp.
CTACCAGCGCATCGACCTTTCCGCCCTGGCGGGCTTCCCGGTGTCCAGCTTCATCCCCACCTCGACCAGGATGGGCGTATCGGGCTTCACCTCGCCGAGCCGCACGTAGAGATCCTTCAGGTGGTAGGCCTGCCCCTTCTGCTCGTCCACGTAATGGAGATCGAGGTTCTCCAGCTCCACACCTTTGAGGGAGAAGCTGTACTGCTGCGCGGCCTTGCCTTCCCCCTTCTTCGCGGGCTTGCCGGCCTCCCCGGCTGCCGGCTTCTCCTTCCTCCCTCCACCGGCCAGCCCCTCCCAGTTGGCCTTGCCCGCCTGGTTGCGGGCCAGGTTGAGTTCCACCCCCTTGAGCACCACGGTGTCCACCGAGATGCGCTTCTCCAGCAGGGGCATGAGCTCCACCTTCACGTCGAGGTAGTCCACCGCCGCCAGGGGCCGTTCCCCGAAGCCGGGGGCGTTGCCCACCTTCACCTTCTCCAGGTGCAGACCCACCCAGGGGAACACCGACCACTCCACCGGTGCGTCAATGGCGAGGCTGTGGCCGGTCTGCGCCTCGAACCGGGTGGTCACCTGCTGCTTGATCTCCTCCGGATCCACCACCAGGCTGAGCACGCCCACGGCGATCCCCCCCAGCAGCACCAGCCCAAGGACGATGCCCAGTATCCACTTCAAGACCTTCATGATTGCTCTCCGATCATCGATTCCGTGACGAATTGTGAATGGTTGCCCGCCGGTGGGCTTGCCGAGCCCATTCCGGGTCCGTCAACAGACCTGGAAAGGGCATCCCCTCCTCAAGACGTATCTTCCACGTGAACCACGCGTAACACCATGGCCCCTCCCACGAACAATACCAGAATCGCCAGGATCCCGGCGCGGGAGCTGCCGGTGGCCACCCCCACCATCCCCACCAGCAGCGGTCCGATCACCGCGGCGAACTTGCCCAACATGTTGTAGACGCCAAAGAAGACTCCCGACCGCTCCGGCGGGATGAGCCGGGCGTAGAGGGAACGGCTCAGCGACTGGATGCCCCCCTGCACCAGCCCGATCATCACCGCCAGCCCGTAGAACTCCCAGCGGTTCTGCATTCCCCAGGCCCAGACCACCACCAGGGAATAGACCCCCAGAGCGATCATGATGCCCGATTTCGGCCCCATCCGATCGCCGATCCAGCCAAAGGCCAGGGCCGCCGGAAAGCCCACGAACTGGGTCACCAGCAGGGCGGCGAGCAGGTCCTGTGGCTCGAAACCGATGGCCAGCCCATAATCCACCGCCATACGCACGATGGTGTCCACACCGTCGATGTAGAGCCAGTAGGCGAGGAGAAAGAGAAAGGCCATGCGGTGCCGTCGCACCTCGCGCAGGTTGTCGCGGATCTCGCGCAGGGCGCCGCGCAGCACGCCGTCGCGCGGCGGTGCCGGATTGCGCTCGTGGACGAAGAGCAGCAGCGGCACGGTGAAGGCGGCCCACCACAGGCCCACCATGAGAAAGGAGATGCGCACCGCCTCGCCGGCATCCGCCAGTCCGAAGAGGCCCGGCTTCATCACCATCGCCACGTTGAGGGCGAAGAGCAGCCCCCCGCCGAGGTAGCCCAGGGCGTAGCCCAGGGCCGAGGTCCGATCCAGCTCCCGCGGAGTGGCCACGTCCACCAGCAGGGCGTCGTAGGGCACGATGCTGCCGGAGAAGCCCACGATGCCCAGGGCGTAGAAGGCCAGCGCCACCGGCCACAGGCCTGCGGCCACCAGGAAGAGGCTGGAGGTCATGAGGGCGCCGAGGAAGGCGAAGAGCACCAGCATGCGCTTCTTGCTGCCCCCCTGGTCGGCCAGGGCACCGACCAGCGGCGCCAGCAGGATCATCAGGGTGCTGGCGGCCGAGTTGCCCAGCCCCAGCCAGAAGGTGCTGTCGGTGGCGGAGAGTCCCTTCGCCCAGTACTCCTTGAAGAAGACCGGAAAGAAGCCCGCCATCACCGTGGTGGCGAAGGCGGAGTTGCCCCAGTCGTAGAGCGCCCAGGCGATCCTGCGGTTCATCAGCTCTTGATCCCCACGCCCTTGTGCAGCAGCCACAGGGCCACCGTCCCCAGCACGAGGATGAAGCCCAGGATCAGCGCCAGGGCCACGCCCGGATCGATATCGGAAACGCCGAGGATGCCGTAGCGGAAGGCGTTGATCATGTAGAGCACCGGGTTGGCCAGCGACACCTGCTGCCAGAACTGCGGCAGCAGCTCGATGGAGTAGAAGACCCCACCCAGGTAGGTGAGCGGCGTGAGCACGAAGGTGGGGATCACCGAGATGTCATCGAAGTTGCGGGCGAAGACGGCATTGATGACCCCCCCCAGGGAGAAGAGAACGGAGGTGAGCACCACCACCAGCAGGGTGAGCCAGGGGTGCACCACCCCCACGTCGGCGAAGAAGAGGGAGACGCCGGTGACCACCGCCCCCACCGCCAGCCCC
>JALWGP010000340.1 GCA_027038775.1 Sedimenticola sp.
ATCGAGGGTGGAGTCGGGAATGCGTCGCCGCCGCTTCGCCTGGAGCCAGAGGGTGGTGACGGCGAAGAGCGCCAGGGAGACGGAGACCAGCCCCGCGCTCACCAGCTCGAGCCAGGGCGCGTCCAGCCACCAACGCCCGGCCGCCCATGACAACAGGACACAGAAATGAAGGGGCGCGAACAGCCGCATCATGCGCGCCGGGTAACGGGGCGTGATCTGAAACATGGGCACCACCTGCCAGGCCACGCCGGCGATCAGCAGCAGCGTCCAGCCCAGCAGCCCCCAGCCCAGGTGGAGATCGGTGTACTGGCGCGCCAGCGGCATCCGGCCGCCCTGGCCCAGCGCCAGCCATCCGCCCAGCAATACCGTGACCAGCAGCGCGACCAGCGCCAACCGCAGCGAAATGCCGGAGGCGTGCCGCGACGGGGAGCGCAGCAGCGCCACCAGGGCGGCCCCCGTCACCACGGCCACCGCCAGCAACAGCAGACCCGCCGCCACGGGAAAACAGCCGGTGCAGCCCTGCAGGAAGCCCCACACCAGCAACAGCACGCCGGCCACCAGGAGCAGGTGGCCCGAGGCGCTCACCGCCCGCGCGCGGGGAAGCGCACTGCCCAGCAGGATGGGAATCACCTGCTGCAGTGCACCCAGCATCACCATGAGCATGAAACCGAGCACCCACAGGTGGGTGAGGCCGAGCCAGGTCGGAGACCAGCGCCCCTGCAACGATTCCGCATCGGCAACCGCCAGCAGCAGCCCGGCGAGGAGCAGGAAGAGCGGCGCCGTGACGAGGAAACGCAGTGGCACCCACAATGGCGGCGTGTTACCCAGGGAGAGACCGGCGTAGCTCACGTCACCTCACTCCTTCCAGGGGCCGAACCGCCCGGCCAGCCGGCGGGCCAGGTGCTCCGCCTCGTGGTCGCCGGCCCGCCAGAAGTAGATCCGGCACTGCCCCCGGTCGTCCATGCGGGTGTCGGAGCAGAATCCCATGGCCCCGGCCGGTTCGTAGAGCAGCTCCGGCCTCATGCGGTGGATCATCTGCAGGCACCTCCCCTCCGGCAGCGCCTCCAGCGCCTCCAGTGCACGCACCAGCGGCTCCGGCGCTTCCAGTTCACTGACGTCCAGGGTGACGACCCCGGCTGTTCCCTCAGTTGCCGACTCCACCGACCTCTTTGACGAGACTTTCCGCTTCGGCCTGAAGATGGGCGTCCAGCATGGGATAGAGAATCTGTTCCTCCTTGGCGTTGTGTTGCTGCATCATGATGAGCAGGGTTTCCGAATCCCCCAGATAGGCATCGGCCTCCCGCGCCCGAAGCGATTCCTCCATGGAGTCGAAAAGCGCGCGCATCTGCTCGTGCTCCTGCCGCATCACCTGGGTGGGCCCCATGGTCATGCCGCTGGCCGCCTCGAAGCGGGGAAAGAAAACCGATTCCTCCATGGCGAAATGGTGCTCGATGGCTTCCCGCATGGTCTGGAAAGCCTTCCCGGCCGCCTCCCAGTCGCCGGCGGCCACCTTCTCCTCGGCCTCGGCAAAGAGACCGTCGCAACGTTGATGGTCCTGGGTGAGAAAGCTGGAAATCATGGCTCTGCGTATCCTGTTTCTGTGCGTGTCTTCGTCTGGCATGCCATGCTACGCACCATCACCCCTCCCGTCCTTGACAAAAGGCAGGCCGGGAAGAACCACATTGCCGGGTGTGCGGCTTTGCGGTACATTGGCCCCAACCCACGACACGGTATCCAAGATGTTCCGCCGCCTGATCGCCACCCTGCTGATCGTCTCCATCCTCGGCTACGGCCTGGCCCTGGCTGCGGACGTGCATGGCGAATTGTCCGGTGAGTCACCGGCATTTCACCAGCTCGACGATCACGGCCAGGAGGCCCACGACGGCGTCGACTGTGACCACTGCAGCCATGGGGCCGTGCATCTGCTGGGAATGGAACGGCGGCTGGGGCTCGACCTGGCACCGGCGGCCGACAGCCATGCCGGCTGCTACCGGGACGACTCCACCAGTTTCTCTCCCGCGCTGTTTCTCCGCCCTCCCATCGCGGCCTGATTTCTCTCCCCCGTCATCCGGAAAGGGCGCCTGACGGCGCTCCCGCCGGAATCCGTTACGTCTTTTCGACCTGCGTGAACCCCATGCCCCCAGGGCCGGTTCCGCGGCGATGGATCGATCCTGAGGAAGAAGATTGTCATGAAATCGTTGTTTCGCCTCCCCCCGCTGATACTGCTCCTGCTGCTCGGCGCAACCCTGCCGCCGGCAATAGCCACGGAAGACCATGCCCACGAAGATGCCCATGCCATGGACGAAGAAAAGGACCACGACCACGAGAACGAAAACCGGGTACACCTCTCGCCCGCGCAACGGGCCGCCGCCGGCATCGAGGTGGCCCCCCTCGTTCCGGGGCCGCTGCCCGAGGAGATCGAGGCCCCGGGCGAGGTG
>JALWGP010000341.1 GCA_027038775.1 Sedimenticola sp.
AGAGCGTCGAAACCAAGCTTCCTGCAGACCTGTGGTCGCTCATGGTGTCGGGCTTTCAGCTGGAGCAGGTGGAAAACCCGGCCATAGACCGGGAGATCAGCACCTACCGTGCCCGGGGTGAGTCGCGCACCCGCCAGCTCGCACGCGGTGAGCCCTACCTCTACCACATCCTCCAGGAGGTAAGGAAGCGGGGCATGCCCGCCGAGATCGCGCTGCTGCCCTGCGTCGAGAGCGGCTACCGGCCAACGGCTTATTCACGCCACGGCGCCGCCGGCCTATGGCAGTTCATGCCGGCCACCGGCCGCTACCTGGGACTCAAGCAGGACTGGTGGTACGACGCCCGGCGCGATACCGTGGCCTCCACCCGGGCGGCACTGGACTACCTGGAGCAGCTCAACGAGCGCTTCGACGGCGACTGGCTGCTCACCATGGCCGCCTACAACGCCGGAGGCGGCACCGTCGCCCGCGCCGCGCGCATCAACCGGGAAAAGGGAAAACCCACCGACTTCTGGTCGCTGAAGCTGCCCCGGGAGACCCGCCACTATGTGCCCCGCATCCTGGCGCTGGCGCGCATCATCGCCGATCCCGACGCCTACGGCATCACCCTGCCGGAGATCGCCAACGACCCCCGTTTCGCCCAGGTGGAATTCGAAGGTCAGCTGGACCTGAAGATCGCCGCGGAGCTGGCGGAGATGAAGCCGGAAGCGCTCATCACCCTCAATCCCGGCTTCAACCGCTGGGCCACCCACCCCGAGGGACCCCACTACCTGCTGCTGCCGGTGGAAAAGGCGGACCGCTTCCGCCAGCGCCTCGCCGAACTACCGCCGGAGAAGCGGCTGCGCTGGACCCGCCACCGCATCCGCAGCGGCGAGACCCTCTCGGGCATCGCCCGCAGGTACGGCATCACCGTGGCCGCGCTGATGAAGGCCAACCGCCTGCGCAACCACCGCATCCGCGCCGGCAGGGACCTCATCATCCCCCTCTCCGCCTCGGCGCCCATCGAACCGGCCACGCCGGTGGCCCGGCAGAAGCTGAAGTACCGCGTGCGCAAGGGCGACTCGCTCTACCGCATCGCCCGCCAGTTTGGCGTGCGCGTGCAGGACCTGATGCGCTGGAACCGGCTGGCCAGCAACCGGCTGCGCCCGGGCCAGACCCTCACGGTGATCCGGACACTGTGATCCGGCCTCCCGAGATGCGCCGCCTGCTGCTCCTTCTCCTGCTGCCGATCCTCTCCCTCCAGGTCGCCGCCGGCGCGGAGCAGGTGCTGCGCCGCGGCAACGGCGCCGAGGTGCAGACCCTGGACCCCCACCGGGCCGAGGGTGTGCCCGCCTCCAACATCCTGCGCGACCTCTACGAAGGACTGGTCATCGAGGCGCCCGACGGCCGCCTGGTCCCCGGCGCGGCGGACCGCTGGGAGATCGACGAAGACGGCAGGGTCTACCGTTTCCACCTCCGCGAAACCGCCCGCTGGTCCAACGGCGACCCCGTCACCGCCCGGGACTTCGTCTACGGCCTGCGTCGCTCGGTGGATCCCGCCACCGGCTCCAAGTACGCCCAGGTCCTGGCGCCCATTCTCAACGCCGAGGCGATCGTGGCCGGCGAACTGCCGGTGGAGGAACTGGGGGTGAAGGCGCTGGACGACCATCTCCTGGAGATCACCCTCAAGGCGCCCACCCCCTATTTTCTCGGGCTGCTCACCCACTCCAGTACCTATCCCGTGCACCGCCCCAGCGTGGAACAGTACGGCGAGCGCTTCTCCCGCCCCGGCAGGCTGGTCTCCAACGGCGCCTACCGCCTCGCCGAGTGGGTGGTACAGTCCCACGTCAAGCTGGTGCGCAACCGCCACTACTGGAACGACGCCGCCACCCGCATCGACACCGTCTACTACTACCCCATCGAGGACTCCTCCGCCGAGCTCAAGCGCTACCGGGCCGGCGAGATCGACATCACCGAGGCGATCCCCCTGCAGCAGTTCCGCTGGATCCGCAGCAACCTGGGCGACGAGCTGAAGGTGGCCCCCTACCTCGGCACCTACTACTACGGTTTCAACCTCACCCGGCCGCCCTTCAGGGACGCCCCGAAGCTGCGCCGCGCCCTCTCCCTGGCCGTGAACCGGGAGATCCTGGTGGAGAAGATCACCGCCATGGGCGAGAAGCCCCTCTATTCCTGGGTGCCCGAGGGCATTCCCGGCTACGAGCCGGCCCGGCTGGACTACGCCGACTGGCCCCACTCGAAACGGGTGGCGGAGGCGAGGCGGCTCTACGCCGAGGCGGGCTACTCCCGCGCGCGGCCCCTCACCGTGGAGCTGCGCTACAACACCTCGGAGAACCACAGGAAGGTGGCCATCGCCATCGCCGCCATGTGGAAACAGGCCCTGGGCGTGAAGGTCCGGCTGGTCAACGAGGAATGGAAGGTGTTCCTGGAGAACCGCAAGCAGAAGCGGGTCACCCAGCTCTTCCGCGCCGGCTGGATCGGCGACTACAACGACCCCTACACCTTCCTGGAGATCCTGCACAGCCGCCACGGCCTCAACGACGAGGGCTACGCCAACCCGGAGTACGACGCCCTCCTCGACCGGGCCTCGGTGGAGACCGACCCGGAGAAGCGCTTCGCGCTGCTGCGCAGGGCCGAGGCCATCGCCCTGGCCGACCACCCGGTGATCCCCCTCTTCGGCTACGTCTCCAAGCACCTGGTGAACCCCCGGGTGGGCGGCTGGGTGGACAACATCCTGGACCACCACTACACCAAGGACCTCTACATTCGTGAACACTGACATCCTGGGACGGACACTGCTCCTGCTCACCTGCCTGCTGCTTCCCGCGGCGGCCCTCTCCGCGGAAACCACCACGCTCACCCAACTGCAGGAAGTTGCCGGTCCCGCCGGGGTGGTGCTGGAACTGCCGCAATGGGAAACCGATCCCGCGCAGATCGAGGCCGCGGCCGAGGCGGCCATGGCGGAAGGCAACCGGCGGCTGGACGCCATCGCCGCCCTCGAGCCCGGCGAAGCCACCTTCCGCAACACCGTGGCCGCCCTCGACGACGCCTGGCTGCCGGTGGTGATGGTGCTCGGGCGCGTGGACATGATCGACGCCACCAGCCCCGACGAGAAGCTGCGCGACGCCGCCCACGAGGCGAGCCGCGCCCTGGAGGCCTGGCTCACCGACGCCTCCTTCCGCGAGGACGTCTACCGCGTGGTGAAGGCCTTCGCCGACACCGGCCCGACCCTCGAGGGCGAGGACGCCATGCTGCTCGAGACGGTGCTGCGCGACTACCGCCGAAACGGCATGGACCTCCCGCAGGAGAAGCGCGACGAGCTGCAGCGCCTGAAGAACCGGCTCAACGAGCTCAACCTTGCCTTCCAGAAGGCGGTGAAGGAGGCCGACGTGGAAGTGATCTTCACCCGCGAGGAGCTCGACGGCGTCTCCGACGACTTCCTGGACAACCCCGCCATCCGCGGCAAGGACGGCCGCTACCGCGTCAACGCCAACGTCACCTGGCAGGTGCTGGAGGTGCTGCGCAACGCCCGCAGCGAGGAGACCCGCCGCCGCCTGGTGCTGGCGCGCATGAACCGTGCCCGCGAAGAGAACGTGCCGCGCTTCACCGAGATGCTGCGCACCCGTGCCCGCATCGCCACCCTGCTGGGCTACGACCACTGGGCCGACTATCGCACCGAGCCCAAGATGGCGAAGACCGGCAGGACCGCCCACCGCTTCCTGGTGGACCTGAAGAACGGCCTGGAACCCAAGTTCCGCTCCGAGCTGGAGACCCTGCGCCTGCTCAAGGTGGCAGAGACCGGCGACCGCGATGCGCAGCTGCACTACTGGGACGTGGGGTACTACAAGAACCAGCTCAAGAAGCAGCGCTACCACATCGACAGCGAGAAGCTGAAGGTCTACTTCGAGCTGGAACGCACCCTGGACGGCATGTTCCGCATCTTCGAGGAGCTCTTCGGGCTGCGCATCACGCCGGTGTCGGGGAAATGGTACCGCTGGGTGGAGGAGCTGCGCCTCTACGCCGTCGCCGACGCCGCCAGCGGCGCGCCCCTGGGTCTGATCTACATGGACATGTTCCCGCGCAAGGGCAAGTACAACCACTTCGCCCAGTTCGGCATCACGCCGGGCAAGCGCCTGGCCGACGGCCGCTACCAGCGCCCGGTGGTGGCCCTCGTGTGCAACTTTCCGCCACCGGCGGGGGACAAGCCCTCCCTGCTCACCTTCGACCACGTGGAGACCCTCTTCCACGAGTTCGGCCACGCCCTCCACTCGGTGCTCACCGAGGCGAACTACCTGGAGTTCTCCGGCACCTCGGTGCCGCGCGACTTCGTGGAGGCCCCCTCGCAGATGCTGGAGAACTGGGTGCGCGACAAGAAGGTGCTGGACCGCTTCGCCGTGGATTACCGCGACGGCACCCGCCGCATCCCCGCCGAGCTCCTCGACCAGATGGAGGCGGCGCGCCTGGCCACCATCGCCACCCACTACCGCGGCCAGATCGGCTACGGCCTCCTCGACCTGGCGCTGCACATGACCACCGACGACCGGGTTTTCGAAACGTTCGTGGAGGTGAGCAACCGCATCCTGAGCGACACCTACCTGCCGGTACCGGAGAATACCGCCTTCGTCGCTTCCTTCGGCCACCTGGCGGGAGGCTACGACGCCGGCTACTACGGCTACGCCTGGGCCGACGCCATCGCCGCGGACCTGGCCTCGGTCTTCCGCAAGGCGCCCGGCCGCTTCATGGACCGCGAAGCGGGCATGCGGCTGCGGCGCGAAATCTACGCCGTGGGCGGTTCGCGCGAGATCGAGGACTCCATCCGCGCATTCCTCGGCCGGCCGCGCTCCCTGCGGCCCTTCTTCCAGCAGCTCGGGCTCCAGTCCACCAAGGGGCTGGGCACCCGGGCGGCCGCCGCGGAGGGAGCCGGGGCGGGCGCGGGAAGGACCGCCGCCGGCCGCTGACGCCATGCTGCGCTACTCGCTGAAACGGCTGGTCGGCGCCATCCCCACCCTGCTGATCCTGCTCACCCTGGCCTTCTTCATGATGCGCCTGGCGCCGGGCGGCCCCTTCGACAGCGAGAAGTCGCTGCCGCCGGAGATCCAGGCCAACCTGGACCGCAAGTACCACCTGGACGAGCCCCTGCTGCAGCAGTACGGCCGCTACCTGTGGGACCTGCTCCACGGCGACCTCGGCCCCTCCTTCCAGTACCGCGACTACACGGTGAACGAGCTCATCGCCAGCGGCTTTCCCGTCTCCCTGCGCCTGGGCCTGGCCTCCATCGCCATTGCCCTGGTGGTGGGCGTGGCCCTGGGCACCCTCGCCGCCCTGCGCCAGAACCGGCCCGCCGACCACGGCATCATGACCCTGGCCATGACCGGCATCTCCATCCCCAACTTCGTCCTCGCCCCCCTGCTCATCCTGCTCTTCGCCGTGCACCTGGGCTGGCTGCCGGCGGGAGGCTGGAACGACGGACAGTGGCGCAACCTGGTGCTGCCGGTGATCGCGCTGGCCCTGCCCCAGGTCGCCTACATCGCCCGCCTCATGCGCGGCAGCATGATCGAGGTGCTGCGCGGCAACGCCATCCGCACCGCCCGCGCCAAGGGCCTGCCGGAGCGGACGGTGATCCTGCGCCACGCGCTGAAGCCGGCACTGCTGCCGGTGGTCTCCTTCCTCGGCCCGGCCACCGCCGCCGTCATCACCGGATCGGTGGTCATCGAGCAGATCTTCGGCATCCCGGGGCTGGGCCGCCACTTCGTGCAGGGGGCACTGAACCGCGACTACACCCTGGTGATGGGGGTGGTGGTCTTCTATGGCGCCCTCATCGTGCTCCTCAACTTCGTGGTGGACCTGCTCTACGCGGCGCTGGACCCCAGGGTGAGGTACCGGTGACGGAAGAGATCCGCGGACGCAGCCTCTGGCAGGACGCCCTGGCGCGCCTGAAGCGCAACCGCGCGGCGGTGACCGCCCTGGTGCTGCTGGCGCTGATCGTACTGCTGGTGACGGCCGGTCCCTGGCTCAGCCCCTGGAGCCTCGACGAGATCGACTGGGACCGCATCTCCACCCCGCCCAGCCTGGAGACACGCCACTGGTTCGGCACCGACAGCGTGGGCCGGGACCTCTTCGTGCGCACCCTCCACGGCGGACGCATGTCGCTCATGGTGGGGCTGGTGGCCACGGCGGTGAGCCTCGTCATCGGCATCGCCTGGGGCGCCACCGCCGGCTACCTGGGCGGGCGCGTGGACGGCTTCATGATGCGGGTGGTGGACATCCTCTACGCCATGCCCTTCATGTTCTTCGTGATCCTGCTGATGGTCTTCTTCGGGCGCGACATCCTGCTCATCTTCGTCGCCATCGGCGCCATCAACTGGCTCGACATGGCGCGCATCGTGCGCGGCCAGACCCTGGCGCTGAAGCAGCGCGAGTTCGTGGAGGCAGCCGTGGCCTGCGGCCTCACCGCACCGCGCATCATCGCCCGCCACATCGTGCCCAACCTGCTGGGGGTGGTGGCGGTCTACGTTACCCTCACCATCCCCCAGGTGATCCTGGTGGAGTCCTTCCTCAGCTTCCTCGGCCTGGGCGTGCAGGAACCGGCCACCAGCTGGGGCGCCCTGGTCAACGAGGGGGCGCAGGAGATGGAGAGCGCCCCCTGGAGCCTGCTCTTTCCCGCCGGCTTCCTCGCCGCCACCCTCTTCTGCTTCAACTTCGTCGGCGACGGCCTGCGCGACGCCCTCGACCCCAGGGACCGGTGATGGCACTGCTCGAGGTGAAGGATCTCCATGTCCGCTTCCGCACCAACGACGGCGAGGTGCGCGCGGTGAACGGCCTCTCCCTCTCCCTGGAGAAGGGCGAGACCCTGGGGCTGGTGGGCGAGTCGGGCTCGGGCAAGAGTCAGGCGGTGCTCTCCATCCTGCAGCTGCTGGCGGACAACGGCAGCTTCCAGGGGAGCATCCGCTTCCAGGGCCGGGAGCTCTCCACCCTGGACCGGAAGGCGATGAACCGCATCCGGGGCAACCGCATCGCCATGATCTTCCAGGATCCCATGACCGCGCTGAACGGCCACCTCACCGTGGAACGGCAGATGACCGAGGTGCTCGAGCACCACGAAGGGATGAAGCGGCGGGAGGCGCGCCGCCGCGCCATCGAGATGCTGGAGGCGGTGCAGATCCCCGACGCGCACAAGCGCATCCGGCGCTATCCCCACGAGTTCTCCGGCGGCATGCGCCAGCGGGTGATGATCGCCATGGCCCTGCTCTGCCGGCCCGACCTGCTCATCGCCGACGAACCCACCACCGCCCTGGACGTCACCGTGCAGGCCCAGATCCTGCGCCTGCTGCGCGACCTGCAGCAGGAGTTCCACATGGCCATCCTGCTCATCACCCACGACCTGGGGGTGGTGGCCTCCCTCGGTGACCGGGTGCTGGTGATGTATGGCGGCCGCGCCTGCGAGGAGGCGGCGGTGGACGAGCTCTTCCGCCACCCTCGCCACCCCTACACCCGCGGCCTCCTGGGCTCGGTGCCGCGGCTGGACACCCCCGC
>JALWGP010000342.1 GCA_027038775.1 Sedimenticola sp.
ACTCGGCGGAGGAGTCGGTGGGCATGGTGTTCATCGCCGGTATCCTGCCCGGCATTCTCATGGGCGCCTTCCTCATGCTGGCCACCCTGGTGGTGGCGCTGCGCACCGGCATGCCGCGCGAACCCTGGCGGGGCTGGCGCCACCTGGCGCACTGCTTCGTGCGTGCCTTCTGGGGGCTGCTGCTTATCCTCATCGTGGTGGGGGGCATCTACGGCGGCGTCTTCACGCCCACCGAGGCGGCGGCGGTGGCCGCCGTCTACTCGGCTTTCATCGCCCTCTTCGTACACCGTGACATGGCGGTGCGCGACGTGCCGCAGGTGATGCTGGAGGCGGCAAAGATGACCTCCATGCTGCTCTTCATCATCGCTTGCGCCATGATCTTCGCCCACGTGCTCACCGAGCAGCGCATTCCCCAGGAACTGGCGCAGAAGGTGCTGGCCACCGATCCCGAGCCCTGGCAGTTCCTGCTGTTGGTCAACGTCATCCTCTGGTTCGCCGGCGACTTCATGGAACCTTCGGCCATCCTGCTCATCCTGGCGCCGCTGTTCCACCCCATTGCCACCTCCCTGGGCATCGATCCCATCCACCTGGGCATCATCATGACCACCAACATGGAGGTGGGCATGATCACGCCGCCGGTGGGACTCAACCTCTACGTGGCGGCGGGGCTCTCGGGCATGAGCCTGGGGGCGGTGACGCGCGCCGCCCTGCCGTGGATGGGGGTGCTCATCCTGGCGTTGCTGGTGATAACCTATGTGCCCTGGCTGAGCCTCTGGCTGGTTTCGCTGCTCTACTGAACCATGACGCTCAACGAACTGAAATACATCGTCGCCGTGGCCCGCGCCCGCCATTTCGGACGCGCCGCCGAGGCCTGCTTCATCAGTCAGCCCACCCTCAGCGTGGCGGTGAAGAAGCTGGAACGGGAGCTGGGGGTGGAGCTCTTCGAGCGTCGCCAGGGGGAAGTGACCCTCACGCCGGTGGGCGAGCAGGTGGTGGCCCAGGCCCAGCGGGTGCTGGAGGAGGCGGGCCGCATCCAGGAGATCGTGCAGCAGGGCAGGGATCCCCTGGCGGCGCCGCTGCGGGTGGGCGCCATCTACACCATCGGCCCCTATCTCTTTCCGCCGCTGGTGGGCAAGCTGACGGAGATGGCGCCGCAGATGCCGCTCATCATCGAGGAGAACTACACCCACGTGCTGGCCGAGAAGCTCAAGCAGGGGGAAGTGGACGCCATCATCATCTCTCTACCCTTCGAGGAGCACGGCGTGCTCACGGTGCCCCTCTACGAGGAGCCCTTCGTGGCCCTGGTGCCCTCTTCCCATCCCCTGAACGAGGGAGAGACGGTGAGCATCGACGAGCTGGCGCAAGAGAACGTGCTGCTGCTGGGTTCCGGCCACTGTTTCCGTGACCAGGTTCTGGAGGTCTGCCCCGACTGCCTGCGCAAGCGCAGTACCGCCGAGGCGGGTCCCTTGGCCGACTTCGAGGGCAGCTCTCTGGAGACCATTCGCTACATGGTGGCCAGCGGCATGGGGGTTACTATCCTGCCCTGTACCGCCGCGGGGGCGGACCGCTTTTCCCAGCGGCTGGTGAGCATCAAGCGCTTCGATGGCAAGCAACCGAGCCGCGTGGTGGCCCTGGCCTGGCGCAAGAGTTTCCCGCGGCCCCAGGCCATCGACGTGCTGCGCGAGGCCATCCGCGCCACCGGCCTGAGCTGTGTCCAGCCGTTGAACTGACCCTCCACCGTCTCCATCTTTTTTTGGGAGGAACGGGCCGCACGGCCCGGGACCCCGAAGGCGCGGGGCAGGACAGTCGATAGATATCAGCTATCGAAGATATAGAGACAAACAATTTCTATTATTCCCGCGCCGTCACTATAGTTGCTTTCGAGAACGGCGAAGGCCGTTCCGAAGGAGTGAGGGCCCCGGCCCGATTTTCACTGGTGAACCACACAGAAGGAGAAAGATGACATGTCACTGAAAGGTTCCAAGACCGAGCAAAACCTAAAGGACGCCTTCGCGGGCGAGTCCCAGGCCAACCGCCGTTACCTCTACTTCGCCGCCAAGGCGGACGTGGAGGGCTACAACGACGTGGCCGCCGTCTTCCGTTCCACCGCCGAGGGTGAGACCGGCCACGCCCACGGCCACCTGGAGTACCTGGAAGAGGTGGGTGATCCCGCCACCGGCCTGCCCATCGGCTCCACCGCCGACAACCTGAAGGCCGCCATCGCCGGTGAGACCCACGAGTACACCGACATGTACCCCGGCATGGCCAAGACCGCCCGCGAGGAGGGTTTCGACGAGATCGCCGACTGGTTCGAGACCCTGGCCAAGGCGGAGCGTTCCCACGCCAACCGCTTCCAGAAGGCGCTGGACCAGCTGGACAGCTGATCCGGTGATGCGGCGGGCCGGGGTTCCCCGGCCCGCCGCATCAC
>JALWGP010000343.1 GCA_027038775.1 Sedimenticola sp.
CAAGGTGACGGCCGCTTACGTTCTCAGCGGCGGTCTCGTGGGCTTGGAGACGGGTATCACTTCGCGCCGCACATCCCTGTGCGGGGTAGGAGGCCCGCCCACGGGCCGAACTCGAAAACATTCGCGGCGAGGGCGCCGCTCTTACGGGGAGGGCCGGATCACCACCGCGTGTCGCTCCGCCGTCTCCCCCGGCACCGCCAGGGGCACCACCTCGGCGGCGAGGCCCTCCGGCAGTTCCGCCAGCTCCGCCTCCGGTACCTTCCCCTTCATGGCCACCCAGCGCCCGCCGGGGGCCAGCAGGTGGCGGCTCAGCGCCACCATCCGCTCCAGGGAGGAGAAGGCACGGCTGGTGACGGTGTCGAAGGGGGCCCGGGGCCGGTAGCGCTCCACCCGCTCCTGCACCACCTCCAGGTTCTCCAGTCCCAGCTCCAGCTGCACCTGGCGCAGGAAACGGCACTTCTTCAGGTTGCTGTCGAGGAGCGTGAAGTGCCACTGCGGGCGGACGATGGCCAGGGGCACGCCGGGCAGGCCGGGGCCCGTACCCAGGTCCAGCACCCGCGGTCCGGCCACCAACGGCAGGATGGAGAGGCTGTCGAGGAGCTGGCGCGGGACCGCCTGTCGGGGATCGCGCACCGCCGTGAGGTTGTAGGCGCGGTTCCATTTATAGAGCAGGGCGAGATAGTCGATCAGCCGCCGCTGCCGCTCCGGCTCCAGGGGGAGCCCCATCTGCTCCAGCCCCGCTGCGAGCTGCGACGGCCAGCCGCGCTCCACCGGCTCACACCTCCCGCAGCCCTTCCGAGGGCTCCACCCGCGCCGCGCGCAGCCCCGCCAGCACGGCGGCCAGCACCGAGGCCCCCACGGTGAGCCCGAGGGCCACAAGGTAGTGTTCCGGCAGCAGGCGGCACACCTCCTGGGCGGCATCGAGCTGGGGCGCCAGCATCAGGTTGATGCCCCAGGCGGCGGCGCGGTAGATGGCCACCGCCAGGGCCCAGCCCAGCACCGCCGTGTAGAGGCTCTGCACCAGGGGAAACCAGACGATGTCCCCGGTGCGGAAGCCCACCAGGCGCAGCACCGACAGATCCCGCCGCTTGCGGTCCACGTTGGCCCAGAGGCTGGCGCCCAGGGAGAGGGAGAAACCGGCCAGGCCGATGAGGGCGATGGACCAGTAGATGGCCGAGAGGGTGCGGTCCATGCGCTGCACCGTCTCAATGTCGGAGGCCTGGGTGCGCACCTCGATGCCGCTCTTCTCGAAGCCCGCCTCGAGCCCCGCCACGTCGTAGATGGAACGGGCATAGAGGCGGAAGCCGGTGTAGCGCCGCTCCCCCACCGGCGTGCCCCGCCAGCCCAGGGCCGGCACCGCGTGGCCGTCACGGAAGTCCTCCAGCGCCTCGCTCAGCTGCACCGAGGCGAAGAGGGCGTCCCGCCCGAAGGAGCGGGCCGGCGCCACCCCCACCACGGTGAGCGGCAGCTGCACCCGCTCCTTGCGCCCCTGGAAGCGGCGCACCAGGCTGCCCTCCAGGCCGTCGCCCACCGCCACCTGCAGCTTGCGCGCGGCGCTGGCCGAGAGCACCACCTCGCGCAGCCCCCGCGGCGCGGCGGTGCCCGGCGGGAGCAGCGGGTCGCCCTTGGCCGAGGGGATCACTTCCAGGGTGAGGATGCGCGAGGCGCGGTCGCTGCCCACCTCCAGGGTGGCGGCGATGGAACGCACCCGCGGCACCACGAAGGCCACGTCGCGGCGCTTTGCCAACGCCTCGATCCAGGCACGGTCGTAGTGGCCGCTGCCCACGGGACGGATCTCGCGCTTGGCGGGGTTCTCGCGCAGCTCGTCGATCATGGTGCCGACGATGCCGAACTTGAGACCGAAAAGCACCATCATGGGCCCCAGCACCGCCGCCAGCGCCAGCACGAAGCAGACGGAGATCTGCCACTCGTGGAAATAGTCGCGGGTGGCCAGCCCCAGGGCCTGTCTCCAATGGCGGAAGCGCATCAGCCGCTCACCACCGTCTCGGCCATCTGGCCATCCTTCGAACGCCGGGTGTGGTGGGCGAGGCGGCGCAGCCCCAGCTGCTTGATGTGGCGCCAGGCGTGGCTGGCGACGATGACGGTGATGTTGCGCTCCTCCACCATCTCCATGAAGAGGGCCATGATCCGCTCGGCGGCGAAGGGATCCACCGAGGCGGTGGGCTCATCGGCGATGACGATGGAGGGCCGGTGGGCCAGGGCACGGCCGATGGCCACCCGCTGCCGCTCGCCGGTGGAGAGGTCGGCGGGCCGCTTCTCCAGGTGGCGGTGCAGCCCCAGCTCCTTCGCCAGGGCCTCCACGGTGCCGTCGTCCTTCATGCCGAGGATACGGCGCGAAAGGTTGATGTTCTCGCGCACCGTGAGATAGGGCAGCAGGCCGCCGGTCTGCATCACATAGCCCAGGTG
>JALWGP010000344.1 GCA_027038775.1 Sedimenticola sp.
CGAGGCGGTCGGCGGCGGGCAGGGCGGCGACGATCCGTTCCGCCAGGTCGCGGGGTTTCATGCGCGCCGCCTTGGAGTTGACCAGCGCCGCGTTGGTGGCGAAGTCGCCGTGGCTGGCGTCCCGCGCCCGCTCGATCACCGGGCGTTTCACCTGGTCGCCGTCGAGGATTCCGTCGGCCACCAGCCGTTCCAGGGCCGCCGACACCAGTTGTTCGATCTGCGCTTTCATAGGGAATGGGAGAGAGACTCCGGACAAGCTGGCAAGGATACCAGAAAGCGGGGCCCGGCAGCCTGTCGGCCCCGGGAGATCGTACACGAGGCGGCGGATCAGCCCAAGCCCGACAGGTTGTTCAGTAGAGATCGAGGGGATCCACGTCCAGCGACCAGCGTACCCGGGTGGCGTCGGGCAGCTGCTGCAGCCGGGGCACCAGCAGGCGCAGCGCCCGGTGCAGCACCTGGCGCTCGCCCGCCTGGAAGAGGAGCTGGGCGCGGTAGCGGCCCGCCCGGCGCGGCATGGGCGCCGGCACCGGCCCCCACAGGGAGACGCCGGGCCCCGCCAGCGACTGCATGGCCGCCACCGCCTGCTGCAGGAAGGCCTCGGCGGTCTCCATCTTGGACGCAGCAGCACGCAGCAGCGCCTGGTGGCTGAAGGGAGGCAGCTCCGCCGCCTCCCGCTCGGCCAGCGCCTCCCCGGCGAAGGCGTCGTAGCCGCCGCGCACCAGGGTCTGCAGCAGGGGATGCTCCGGGTAGCGCGTCTGCAGGATCATCTCGCCGGGGTGTTCGCCCCGCCCGGCCCGGCCCGCCACCTGGATCACCAGCTGGGCGGTGCGCTCGGCGGCGCGGTAGTCGGCGCTGAAGAGGCCGCCGTCCAGATCCACCATGGCCACCAGGGCCACCCCGGGGAAGTGGTGCCCCTTGGCCAGCATCTGGGTGCCCACCAGCAGGCCGGCACCCCCCTCGTGCACCCGCGCCAGGAGCCGCTCCACGCTGCCGCGGGTGGCAGTGGTGTCGCGGTCGATGCGCACCAGCGGATGGTCGGGAAAGCGGGCCCCCAGGACCTGCTCCAGCCGCTCGGTGCCCTGGCCCAGGGGGTGGAGCTCGGCGGCGCCGCAGGCGGGGCAGGCGGCTGGCACCGGCCGCTGGCTGCCGCAGTGGTGGCAGACCAGCCTGCGCCAGCCCCGGTGCCAGGTCTGGCGCGCGTCGCATCGCGGACACTCCGAGAGCCAGCCGCACTGGTAACAGGTGAGCACCGGCGCGTACCCGCGGCGGTTGAGGAAGACCAGCACCTGCCGTCCCGCCTCCAGCGTCTCGCCGATGCGCTCCAGCAAGGGCCGGGAGAGTCCCCCTTCCAGGCGCTGGCCGCGCACGTCCAGCAGCCGCATCCGGGGCAGGCGGCCGCCCCCCACCCGTTCTTCCAGCCGCAGCCGGCCGTAGCGCCCCTCGCGGGCGTTCTTCAGGCTCTCCAGGGAAGGGGTGGCAGAACCCAGCACCACCGGGCAGCCGGCCCGCTGCGCCCGCACCAGGGCCAGGTCGCGGGCCGAGTAGCGCACCCCCTCCTGCTGCTTGTAGGAGGGGTCGTGCTCCTCGTCCACCAGCACCAGCCCCAGGTCGGGCAGGGGCGCCAGCACCGCCGAGCGGGTGCCGATGACCAGCCGCGCCCGGCCGCTGCGCGCCCGCTGCCAGTCGCGCTCACGCTCCCCCTCGCTGCGGCCGGAGTGGAGCAGCGCAACCGGCACCGCCAGCCGCTCGCGGAAGCGCGCCACCAGCTGGGGGGTGAGGGCGATCTCGGGCACCAGCAGCAGCACGCTGCGCCCCTCTTCCAGCACCCGCTGCGCCAGCTGCAGGTAGACCTCGGTCTTGCCGCTGCCGGTGACCCCTTCCAGCAGCCAGGGACGGAAGCGGTGAAGATCCGCGGCCACGGCGGCCACCGCCGCCTCCTGCTCCCCGGTGAGCCGGTAGGCCGGCGGCGTTCCGCTTCCGCGCTCCCCCGGCCCAACGGCCGGCACCTCCGCCACCAGCCCCTTCTCCAGCAGGGCGCGCAGGGCGGCGCGACCGTCGTCGAACCGCTCGCGGAAAGCGGCCAGGGTGGCGACACCCCCCTGTTCCACCAGCCAGCGGACCACCGCCCGCTGCTTCGGCGCCCGGCCGAGCCGCGCCTCGGCCGCCTCCCCCGCCACGGCGAGGCGAATCCCCTCCGGGACTTCGGGCAGGGGCGGCTTCCCCTTGCGCAGGCGTACCGGCAGGGCCGGCAGCAGCACTTCACCGGGCGGATGGTGGTAGTAGTCGGCCACCCAGCGCAGGAAATCCAGGTGGTCCGGCGGCAGCAGGGGCGCCTCGTCGAGGAGCTCCAGGGCCGCCTTGAGGCGGTCCCGGGGCACTTCGGAGCCCTCCGCCAGCTCCACCAGCAGGCCACAC
>JALWGP010000345.1 GCA_027038775.1 Sedimenticola sp.
GGCTAGTCCCGGCAGCAGGAAACGGTGAACAACCTGGACGGGGCTCCCCCCTGCCCCCCGCCTACGCCGGCCTCGACTACCGCCTGCCAAAAGCCGGGAGTTACCGGTTGCCTCCGCTGGAAGAGGCGGCGGACGGCGATGTGCTCGATCTGGACGGAACGTGGCTTAGACTCCACGACCTCTACGGTGACAAGCACGTCCTGCTCAGCTTCATCTACACCCGCTGCCATGACGCCGAGGGATGTCCCCTGAGCACCTTCGTGTTTCACCAAATCAAGCGCATGATGCAGCAGGACCAGGCACTGGCCGAGAACCTGCGCCTGGTCAGCATCAGTTTCGATCCAGAAAGGGACACCCCCGCAACCATGGCCCGCTACGCGGAAAATTTCTCCAACGCCGGCCCCGAAGGGGAATGGCGCTTTCTCACCACCGCTTCACCGGAACGGCTCCAGCCCATCCTCGAAGCCTACGGTCAGGACATCCAGCGCAAGCTCACCGCGGACGGCAAGGCCACCGCTTTTTCCCATATCCTGCGGGTCTTTCTCATCGACCGCCAGAAACGGATCCGCAATATTTACAGCGTGGCCTTCCTCCACCCCGGCCTGGTGGTCAACGATGTGAGGACGCTGATGATGGAGGCGAAGAGCGGGAAGGAGGTGCCGGGCAGGACCACAGGCCACGCCGCGCTCTCCGGCCCTGGTGACGACCGGCATGACTATGAACGACCGGACTATCGGACACGCGCCCGTGCGCTGACCGCACGCAAGGGAAAGCCTGCGGACCTGGTGTCCCTGGTGCGCGATCCACCGCTGGGACTTCCACCCGTACCCGTGCCGGCCATGAACCCGGTAACGAGAGAAAAGGTGGCACTGGGAAGGGACCTTTTCTATGACCGCCGCCTTTCCCTCAACAACACCTTCTCCTGTGCCATGTGTCACATCCCGGAGCAGGGGTTCACCTCCAACGAGCTGGCCACCGCCGTGGGCATCGAGGGGCGCAGCGTGCGCCGCAACGCCCCCACTATCTACAACAGTGCCTACCTGCCCCTGCTGTTCCACGACGGCCGCGAGGAGAACCTGGAACAGCAGATCTGGGGACCGCTGCTGGCCAGGAACGAGATGGGCAATCCCTCGGTAGGTGCCGTGCTGTCGAAGATCCGCACAACCGGTGACTACGCAACCCGTTTCCGCAAGGTGTTCGGTGAACGGGGCCTGACCATGGACACATTGGGCATGGCCATCGCAGCCTACGAGCGCACCCTGGTCTCGGGAGACTCCCCCTTCGACCGTTGGCACTATGGCGGTGACGAAAATGCCTTGAGCGAGGCCGCCAAGCGCGGCTACCGCCTGTTCACGGGCAAGGCGGAATGTGCCGGCTGCCACGTCATCGGGAAACGGTGGTCGCTCTTCACCGACCACAGCCTGCGCAACACCGGCGTGGGCTACCGCGAAAGCATGGGCAACACGCCGGAACATCAGCGGGTGCAGCTGGCCCCGGGACTCTATGCCGAGGTGGACCGTAAAATCATCGAGAGCGTGGGCGAACCTCCGCCACCGGACCTGGGACGCTACGAGGTAACCCAGGACCCCACCGACCGGTGGAAATACCGGGTGCCGAGCCTGCGCAATGTCGCCCTCACCGCGCCCTACATGCACAACGGCAGCCTACCCACCCTGGAATCCGTGGTTGCTTTCTACAATGCAGGGGGCGTACCCAACCCGGAACTCGACCCTCTCATTCATCCCCTGGGACTGAGCAAATCAGAACAGGCGGACCTGGTAGCTTTCCTCGAAAGCCTCACGGGCAGCAACGTGAACCTGCTGGTGTCCGATGCCTTCGCCGCGCCCGTGGGCGACGTGGGGTCCGATGCACCACGCGACGGACGCTGAGGCTGGACCAGTTCAACCCCTCTCCATCCAACCGGTGGGAGCGGCGCCCCCGCCACGAACATCCTGAGTTCGGCCCGGGGGCGGGCCTTCTACGGAAGGGCCGCCCTGCCGTGTTTCCCGTAGGAGCGGCGCCCTCGCCGCGAACGGTTTGAAGTTCGGCCCGGGGCGGGCCTCCTACAGGATTTCCCGCAACACCGCCGTGGCGTAGCTCCCCTTCCCCAGGAAGAAGGCCACCACCAGGTCGTCCCCCTCCCGCGACCACTCCAGCTCCTTCACCATCACCCGCAGGGCACGGCGGTCCATCTCCAGGCCCGCCCGTTCCAGCCCGACGCACCATTCGGCCATCTCCGCCAGCGCGGCCGACTCCAGGGCACCCGCCTCGCCCTCCGGCAGCAGGCAGAGCCCCACGCGGCCCCAGAGCGGCCCCATGGGATGGACCTCCCCGACCGCCAGCCGCCGCTCCAGGGTATCGTCCTCCCCGGCGCGGAACTGGGCGCTGCTCCCCTCGGGCTGCAGCACCT
>JALWGP010000346.1:0-1566 GCA_027038775.1 Sedimenticola sp.
GAACAGCTGGCGCCTGCATCCCCCCAAGCGCCGGCGCTGCTGGAGCTGGGCCGCCAGCTGTTCCACGACGTGCGGCTGTCGGGGAACGACACGGTCAGCTGCGCCCACTGCCATCCCCTGGCGAGGGCGGGCGTGGATGGCCTGCGGGTCTCCGTGGGCGTGGCGGGACGCCAGGGGGTGGTCAATGCGCCCACCGTCTACAATGTCGCCTTTCACGTCTCCTATTTCTGGGACGGACGCTCTGAATCCCTGGAGGACCTGGTGCTGGAAGGGCCGCTGCAGAACCCAAACGAGATGGACACCGACTGGGACGAGGTGCTGGCAAAGCTGGGGAGGGATCAGGCGCTGAAGCGGCGCTTCCAACGCCTCTTCCCGGAGGGGCTGACGCCGCGCACGGTGTCGCGGGCCATCGCCGCCTTTCTCCGCTCGCTGGTCGCCCTGGACGGCCCTTTCGACCGCTGGCTGCGGGGAGACGAGCAGGCCCTGAGCGAACGGCAGAAACGGGGGTACCGGCTGTTCAAGTCCTACGGTTGCATCGCCTGTCACCAGGGCGTGAACGTGGGCGGAAACATGTATGCCAGCATGGGGGTCATGGGAGACTATTTCGCCGACCGGGGCGGTGAGATCACCGAGGCGGACCTGGGACGCTACAACGTGACCGGCAGGGAATCGGACCGCTACGTGTTCAAGGTGCCCTCGTTGAGGATGGTGGTCTACACCGCGCCCTATTTCCACGATGGCAGCGCGCAGACGCTGGATGAGGCGGTCGCCGTCATGGCCCGCTACCAGCTCGGCCGTGAAATACCCGCAGAGGACCGGGCCGACATCATCGCCTTCTTCCGCAGCCTGGCGGGGCGGCATCCCCTGCTCGAGGCCCCGCAGTGAAGGGGAGCGGTCTCAAGCGTGCCGTGCTCTTCGTGGCGATGGTGGCGCTGCTGGCCGGCTGGTACTTCCAGGAACGCCTCGAACTGGAGCGCCACGTGGGGGCCTTCTCCGAGCTGCTGTTCCGGATCCGTGGCCTGGACGTGGCCATGGACCGGGACATGGAGCGCATCGTCGCCTTCCGCATGTCCAACTACGACTCCCTGGTCCAGATCCGGAAGAGGCTGCTCACCACCAGGAACGAGCTGGTGCGCCTTGGGAAGAACCTGCAGGCCGGCAGCCACGATCGGGTGGCGGAAGCGCTGGAAGACTACACCCGGAGCCTCGAAGAGAAGCTGCGCCTGCTGGACGACATGAAGTCCCGGGCAGCGGTCGTCCGCAACAGCCTGCTCTACCTTCCACAGCTGATCGGCCAGGTGGCAAACGGGGATCCCGAGCTTGCCGCGAAGTTGCTGCGGCTGTTCAACGGCCTGCTCATGATGCAGCTGTTTCCGGACCGCACGGTGCTCGAAGAGGTGGAGGCGCAGGCCGGTGCCCTGCGGCAGGACGGTGAGCGGGTGGTCCCGGTGCTCAGGCACGTGCAGACCAGCCTGGAGCACGGTGCCCTGCTGCATGAGCTGGTACAGGAATTCCTGGGGATCGATAGCAGGGGACGGTTCAGTGTCCTGCAGGACACTGAACCGT
>JALWGP010000346.1:1576-7429 GCA_027038775.1 Sedimenticola sp.
GAACGGTTTCTCGAGTACCGGCGCACCGAGGGGCGGAAGTCCATCTTCCTTGGAATCGGCCTGCTGGCGCTGGTCGTGGTCCTCCTCGTCTGGCTGTGGCGCATGCTCAACTATCTCCAGCAGGCGCGTGATCTGGCGGAGCGCTCCCACCGCAGGCTGGAGGATGCGGTGGAGAGTCTGGCGGAAGGGTTCGCGCTGTTCGACAATCGCGACCGGCTGCTGCTCTTCAACCGCACCTTCGTGAAGATGTATCCCTGGCTGAGAGGGCAGTTGAACCCGGGCCTGACCCTGCCAGAGCTGGAGACGAAAATGGCTTCCCGGGTCCACCGGACGAACGTGCAGGGGGAGCCGCTGCTGGGGCTGGACCGGCAGTCGCTGCGGGAACTCTCCTGTATCGAGGAGGTGGAGGGAAAGCAGTGGTACCTGGCGAGCAACCGACCCACCAGCGAGGGTGGCTCGGTGTGGGTACGGACCGACATCACCCGGACGCGCGAGGCCGAACAGGAGCTGCGCAAGCTGGGCAGGGCGCTGGAGCAGAGCCCCGTCTCGGTGGTCATCACCGACGTGAAGGGCATCATCGAGTACGTGAACCCGAAGTTCGAGGAGGTATCGGGTTACAGCGCGGAGGAGGTGATCGGGGGACGGCCCTCGGTGCTCAAGAGCGGGGAGATGGATTCCGAAGAATACGGCCGCATGTGGCAGACTATCCTCTCCGGCAGGGAATGGAAAGGGGTATTCCACAACCGGCGCAAGGACGGCACCCTATACTGGGAGTCGGCCCTGATCTCGCCCGTGCGCAACGAAAACGGGGAGATCACCCATTTCATCGGGGTCAAGGAGGACATCACCGAACTGAAGCGCTACCAGGAGTCCCTGCGCATGAGCGCCACGGTGTTCGATGCCACTTCCGAGGGGATCATTCTCACCGACGCGGATGGATGCATCCGCACCGTCAACCCGGCCTTCACCCGGATCACCGGGTATGAAGCGGAGGAGGTGCTGGGAAAGCCGGCGACCATCTTTTCGCCCGAAGACAGTTCGGAGGTGGCGGTCAAGGTCTGGGAGGAGCTGGCTTCCCACGACAACTGGTCGGGGGAGGTCACCAGCTATCGCAAGGATGGCAGCTGGTTCCACCAGTGGGTTTCGGTCACCACTCTGCACGACGAGGGTGGAGCCTGCAGCGGCTACGTGATCATCATCTCGGACATCACCCAGCACAAGGCAGACCAGGCCAGGATTCTCTACCAGGCGAACTACGACCTGCTCACCGGGCTGCCCAACCGCACCCTGCTGATGGACCGCCTGCACCAGGCGCTGCGCGCAGCGCGGCGCAGCCAGGGCAAGGTGGCGGTGGTCTTCATCGACCTGGACCGCTTCAAGACGGTGAACGACCTGTATGGCCACGTGACCGGCGACGAGCTGCTGGAGCAGGTCGCCGAGCGCCTGCGCGGCGCGGTACGGGAGACCGATACCGTGGCGCGTTTCGGGGGCGACGAGTTCGTCATCGTCGTGCAGCAGGCCCAGGGTGGTGACGAAGTGGCGCTGCTGGCCAACCGGGTCATCAAACTGATCGCACAGCCTTTCGAGCTGAGCAAGCGCAAGGTGACCATCGGCGCCAGCCTGGGCATCACGCTCTATCCCAACGACGTCTGCCTTCACGACTCCGTCGAGGAGATGGGCAACTCCCTGCTCAGCAACGCGGACATGGCCATGTACCAGGCCAAGGCGCGCGGTAGGAACCATTTCCAGTTCTTCGAGCAGCGCATGCAGGAAGAGATCAAGATGAACCTCTCCCTGGAACAGGACCTGCGGCACGCCCTGGCGAACAATGAGCTCCAGGTCTACTACCAGCCCATTACCGACGGGCCGAGCGGGCGCGTGGTGTCGGTGGAAGCGCTGCTGCGCTGGCACCACCCGGAGAAAGGGATGATTCCCCCGGCCAGCTTCATCCCCCTGGCGGAGGAGACGGGCCTCATCTACGAAATCGGGAACTGGGTGTTCCAGACCGCCTGCAGGGAGGTGAAACAGTGGCACGACGAGTGCGGCCTGACCGTGGGGCTCTCCGTGAACCTGTCGGCACGCCAGCGGGACCGGGGATTCGGGCCCGAGGAGCTGAAACGGCTGCTGGAAGAGACCGGCCTGGAACCGCGCTACCTGACGCTGGAGATCACGGAAAACCTGCTGCTCGAAGAGTCGGAAGCGGTCCTCGACTGGTTGCATGGGCTCAAGGCCTGTGGTGTCCACCTCTCGGTGGACGATTTTGGTACCGGTTACTCCTCCCTGAGCTACCTCAAGCAGTTTCCCGTGGATCTCCTCAAGATCGACCAGTCCTTCGTGCGGGGGATCCCGGAGGACAAGGACGATGCCTCGCTGGTGAAGGCCATCATCGCCATGGCGGGCAGCCTCGGCATCGGCGTGGTGGCCGAAGGAGTGGAGACGGAGGCACAGCGGGAGTACCTGCTGGCCCTCGGCTGCGTCCTGATGCAAGGGTATCGCTTCGACCCGCCCCTGCCGGCGGAGGAGGTTCTCCGCAAGTACGCCGCCTGAGGCACCTCTCCCTCAGACCAGTCCGCGCTGGAAGAAGCCGATGACCACCAGCGTCAACAGGAAGAGGCCGAAGCCGAGCAGGATGAAGCCCAGCGTGTAGGAGACGGTCTCGAACCCCTTCGACGGCGGTTCGTCGATGTATCTTTCCAGCTCTCCGCTCTCTTTCAGCCGCTCGTAGTGGGCCGGGCGCTCCTCCCTGAACTCCTCCAGGTCCCAGCGGCCGGTGAACATGACGCGATCCAGCGGGAACTTGCTGGGGCGGAAGTGGTTGTTGAAGAAGTGCACCACGAACAGGGTCATCACCGCCAGGAAGGCCTCCAGGCCGTGGGCCAGGGTGGCGAGGTTGAAGACCCAGCCCGGCAGGAAGCGGCTGAAGAACGGGGAGAACCAGAGGATGATGCCGGAGACGCCGATGACGAAGGCGCCCCAGTAGACAGCCCAGTAGTCGAACTTTTCCCAGTAGGTCCAGCGGTCGAACTTGGGTGGCTCTCCCTTGCCGAAGAACCAGCGGAACTGGGCCTTCATGTCTTCCCAGTCCTTCCTGCGCGGCAGCAGGGAGTCGGGGCCGAACCAGTCGAAGTTCCTGTCGCGCGAAACCTTCCACAGGATCACGATGCCGTGGCCGAAGACGGCCAGCAGGAAGACCACGGCGGCGGCACGGTGGATGTAGCCGAAAGCGCGCGGTCCGCCGAGGAAGTCGATGATGGCCGTGGCCCAGCCGGTGTCGGGGAACATCACCACCATGCCGGTGAGCACCAGGGTGAGCACCGACAGCGCCAGGGCCCAGTGATTCAGGCGCCAGTACCAGGAGAAGCGGCGAAAGGCCCGGCCACTGTGGTGCCGGATGCGTTTCGCCCGCACGCGGAAGCGTTTGCCATCCACCGTGACCCATTCATAGGGACGCGATTTGAGTTCGCGCCAGAACCAGAGCATGGAGTGGCTGTAGAAGAAGAGCAGGGTGAGGATGATGATGCCCAGCATCACGGTGCCCAGCCACCACAGTTCCGGGTTGCGTTCGAAGTCGCCCACGTCGGCATGGGCGCGGAACCCGATGAAGTCGGGGCCGGCGTCCTCGTGGCACTTGCGGCAGGTGTCGAGCCGCTGCTCCGCCGATACCAGGGAGAGGGGATCCTCCACCCGGTGGGTGTCGTGGGGGGCATGGCAGTCCTTGCACTGGGCCACCTCCTTGTCTCCCAGCCAGGCGAGCTGGCCGTGGGTGGTGGCCTTGTAGCTGCGCACTTCCTTCGAGTGGCAGGTGCCACACTCCTCGACGATGACGCGGTGCGCCGAAAGAGCGCCCGACTCGGCGATGCGGTGGGCCGAGTGGCAGTCCACGCAGGTGGCGCTGTCGCCCCTCCAGGGGGTCTTCAGGCTGGCGCCGTGGATGGAGTGGCGATACGCCTCCAGCTCCTTCTCGTGGCAAGCGCCACAGGTTTCCGGCGAGTTGAGGCGGTGTACCGTGGAGCGGCTGTCTTCCGAGGGGAAGACGTAGTGTGCCGTGTGGCAGTCGGAACAGCTGGCGTTGTTCTTCGCCCCCTTTCTTTCGGCGTGCACGGAATGGGTGTACTGCCGGGTCTGGATCACCAGTTCCAGGCTGTCGCTGTGGAGCCATGGGGTCCGTTCCGGCGCCGCCCCTTCCCCCTGGGCCAGGTGGCACTCCACGCAGTCCACCGGCGCGAGGGAGGCTTGGTGGGGAAGCTGCTCGATGTCGACATGGCAGTCCAGGCACTGGTAGCGGCCGTGCACACTCTGGTGCAGGGCGTCCGCTTCCACGTCCAGGTTCCGCCAGCTGCCGTCCACCGAGGAGCGGGTGCCGAATCCCTTCTGCCCGTGGCATTCCAGGCAGTGGGCCTCGGTGATCTCGGCCCGCGGGAGAACGGTCTCTCCCGGCAGGAGCCTGGTGTGCTCCGCGCCCGGCAGGGCGAACGCCAGGGTTGCCAGCAGCAGGGCAGTGACGATCCGCAACCTGTCCATCACAGCTTCTGGGTGAACTCGGGATAGGCTTCGAGGCCAATCTCGGCGATGTCGGCACCCTGGTACTCGTCCAGCTCCGACAGCCGGATGCCCATGGTCTTCTTCAGTGCCAGCCAGGTGACCCAGCTGGCGCCGAAGGTCCAGCCGAAGATGAGCAGAATGCCCTCCACCTGGGCCAGGAAGCTCGCCTCCGGGTTGGAGAAGGTCACGGCGATGAGCCCCCATATGGCGGCCACGCCGTGCACCGAGATGGCACCCACCGGGTCGTCGATGTGGGCCCAGCGATCCATGAGCACGATGGAGACCACCACCAGCAGGCCGGCGACGATGCCGATGAAGGTGGCCAGCTCGGGGGTGGGCGTGTAGGGCTCGGCGGTGATGGCCACCAGCCCTGCCAGGATGCCGTTGAGGCCCATGGTGAGGTCACTCTTGCCGAACCACAGGCGCGAGAGAATGAGTGCCGCCATGCAGCCGCCGGCGGCGGCGATGTTGGTGTTGACGAAGATGAGGGAGACGGCGTTGGCGTCGGCCACCGTGGTGACACTGAGCTGGGAGCCGCCGTTGAAGCCGAACCAGCCCAGCCAGAGGATCAGGGTGCCCAGGGTGGCGAAGGTCATGTTGGAACCGGGAATGGCCATGGGCTGCAGGCCGCCGCCCGGTTTCTTCACGTACTTGCCCTGGCGCGGTCCCAGCAGCAGCACCCCGGCCAGGGCGGCGGAGGCGCCGGCCAGGTGCACCACGCCGGAGCCGGCGAAGTCGAGAAAGCCCGCCTGGTCGAGTACGCCGCCGCCCCACTTCCAGTACCCCTCCACCGGGTAGATGAGGCCGGTCATCACCACGGCGAAGAGGAGAAAGGCCCAGAGCTTCATGCGCTCGGCCACGGCGCCCGATACGATGGACATGGCGGTGGCCACGAAGACCACCTGGAAAAAGAAGTCGGCGAAGTAGGAGTGGCGCGTCTCACCGCCCGAATTCACCACCTCCGCCAGGCTGTGATCCAGTCCCAGGAAGAGGTCCAGGGAGGGAATCCAGGCGCTGGAACTCTCGCCGTACATGAGGTTGTAGCCCGAGAACATGTACAGGATGCAGGCGATGGAGTAGAGCGCGATGTTCTTGGTGAGGATCTCGGCCACGCTCTTGGTGCGCACCATGCCCGATTCGAGCATGGCGAAACCGGCAGCCATCCACATGACCAGGGCGCCGGACATGAGCAGGAAGAAGGTGTCCTGGGAATAGATCAGTTCGATGAGTGTGATTTCCATGGGGCTATGCTCGTCGGGAGTTGCTTGCGGTGGGTCCCGTCCCCTGAAAAGCCCGGCATCTGCCCCGAAG